>JAESSQ010000287.1 GCA_016764035.1 Gammaproteobacteria bacterium | reverse complement strand
CGCGCTGACAGAGTACAACGATGTCTACCGCCGAGCCGGCGCAGTCCATGGTTGCGCGCTGTGTGAAGCAAATAACATCCTGAAATTTGTCGAAGATGTCGGCCGCCATAACGCAGTTGATGCTATCGCAGGTCACATGTGGCTGGAGGATATCACTGGCAATAACAAACTGTTCTATACCACCGGTCGTTTAACATCTGAAATGGTGATTAAAGTAGCGCTGATGGGTATACCGATATTATTGTCACGTTCCGGTGCTACTCAAATGGGTCTGGAACTGGCGCAACAACTTGGTGTCATCCTAATCGCCCGGGCGAAAGGTAAACACTTTTTAATCTATCATGGCGCAGACCGAATCACACTCGATGCTATCCCACCGCCACGACCAGTAAGGGATGCTGAGCGTACAAATGTACGGCGCTCCAGAGCTTAAATATTATGTCTACTGTTTTAAAACACGAACCCAGTACTTACATGAGCGTGCATCAGGCTGCAGATTATCTGCAACTCAACGAAAAGAAAATATACGCCCTAGTAAGCGAAGGAAAAATTCCAGCAACAAAAGTAACCGGGAAATGGATGTTTCCTCGGGAACTTGTCGACCGATGGATATTAAATTCTGCGCACGGCGGCGTACTAACTGACCGACTTATTATTTCAGGCAGCGATGACCCATTGCTATACAGGATCATCATGGAATTTGCACAGGAAATCGGCGCGCATGCATTAATTAGCTATACACCAACAGGCACACGCCTCGGACTGGACCTACTGCATGCACATCACGTCGATGCATGCTGTATCCACTGGGGGCCGGCGGAAGAAAGCAAGACCCGACACCCTGCGTTAATCCGTCAATATAACCATCATCGAAACTGGGTCTTAATCCGAGCGTTTCGGCGCGAACAAGGTCTTATTGTCAATCGAGATGCGCTACATCATACTAAAGATTCGAAAGCTCTTTTTAATACCCAATACCGATGGGCTGTCCGCCAATCAGGTGCCGGCGCGCAACGATTCCTCAATGAGATTCTCAGTCGACATCATCTGAATAGCAATCTTCTAAATACGACCGTAACCGCACTTTCTGATCGCGATGCAGCCGCAGCAGTTGCCATGAATAAAGCGGATGTTGCACCGGGCGCACGATCAGCCGCTCAGGAGTATGGCCTGGGTTTTATCCCCTACGGCTGGGAAACGTTTGATTTTACGCTACCAAGAGATATCTGGTTCCGTCGACTGTTTCAGGACATGATTTCACGACTGAAAACAACCCAATGTCAACAATTAGCAGAAGACCTTGGCGGCTACGACCTCAGCGATAGCGGCAAGCTTGTATGGGGCGACCAATAAAAACAAAAAATGCACATACACTCGTTATTTGTTTTCACCTTATTCATCATCTGCAATATGTCAATCGCAGATACAGCAAAGTCAGAAGATTGGCTAAATGCCATAACAAAACGCGACACATTAAAACTAGAACAGCTTTTACCCACTGTTCAAAATATAGATAGACGTACGAGTAAAGGACTCACCGCTTTAATGGCCGCTGCAGCCAGAGGCGATAATATCGTTGTTTGTCAACTGCTAATCAAGAAAGCACAGCCAAACCTGACTAACCATCGTGGTGGCACAGCTTTAATGTATAGCTCTGCTTTAAATCACAGCCAAACCGTTAGCCTACTAATAACCCATGGCGCAGATGTAAACTTACGTGCAGATAATGGCTGGACGGCTTTAACACTTGCCGCTGCAAAAGGTAATGACAAAATTGTCGAAAAATTATTGTCCTCTGGCGCAAACCCAAACATTCCCGATGTTTTTGGCTGGACGGCGCTGATGCGTGCTATAGAGCACGAACGTTACAAGTCCACCCTTTTACTAACACGTCATCGAGACATTCTGATAAATCGTATCAACAGTAGCGGACAAAGCGCACTTCACATTGCCACCTCGGTAGGTCGCTGCGACCTGGCACAAGTTTTAGTCGATGCAGGTGCCGACACACAATTACTGATTTTAAAGAACGACGTCCATTACCTATAAACAACTGCAATCTATCGCCACAGCATATTCAAAAAAATTAACCATCAATGATTCGCCATCAAAGCTGACATACACCAAGGATACTTTCATGAATAAGATTAAAATCTCGGGATATAAAACGCTGGTACTGGTTGAGGATATTGGCCTTCTAATTATTGCTATCGCAACAATCATAGCCATGAGTTTTGAAATTGGTTCAATGATTCAAGCAAGAGTGGTTACGTTAGCAGATCTTCTATTGCTTTTTATCTACCTTGAAGTATTAGCAATGGTTGGCATATACCTTAAATCAGGAAAGTTACCTGTTCGCATGCCGCTATACATTACAATAGTAGCACTTGCGCGTTATATGATACTTGATATGAAAAATCTGGACACATTAAGAATGCTTGGACTTGCTGGCGCTGTTTTTATTCTTACTATATCTATTTTGACAATTCGATATGGGCATAATGTGTTTCCCTATAGCAATACAGATGACAACTAACACAGGTACGTTGTAATTCTATTAAACACCGTATATTAACTTAAGCATCATACCCTGTGTATGGTGGCCTACTGGCTGAGCGTGTCAGACGTCTGCTTTACTATTTTCCTGATCTTTCATCAGGTGCGCATATTTGGGCTGAGGCTCGTAAACCTTACTGTAATCATCCAGATTTTCCTGCAACATCTCCTGATATTTTTCCTGAAAAAAATCACTTGCAGACTTCCTGTCTGATTCAAATTTTTCAAGATTCTCAGCATTATTCGCCACCACATAAGCATTAAAACGTGAAGCAGCATACAACAGCGCTATGCTTACATTTTCCACGTGTGCTTCTTTGGCATGTTGATTTGCCAGGTCGATAAAAGTATCTGCAATAGCTTTAAACTTCTGATCAAACTCTTCATCACTCATCTACGATAAACCTCTGTTAAAAAAACAATAATATATGCCAGCACACAGTGCATCATGCCCGCCTGCATTTGAATACTAAACGTCAATAATATTTAACCAGGTGTCGTGCTTGTTGCACACACTGAGCACATGGATACGGCCACTATAGTTACCTAAAGAAAACTCAGAAATGGGTGCTTTATCTTTTAATGGATCGAACATACGCTCCGTAATAAAATCAAAATTATTATCCAGAACCTGATGTTTAATGATGTAATGATCAAAACCGAGCATCTCATGCGAGGTGATGACCTCTATACTTACCCCGGCACTACTTTTAGAAACTTCGATATTTGGCAGGTGACCCCCTACTTTTTTACTCCAGCGCCCCGGTGCATCTTTCGTGTAATAAACACCGCCTGCCATGCCAGAGGCAGAGGCAAGGACAGCCCTGGGTGCAATGATACCTGTTGTAGCACCCAGGGCAGATAAACGTATAAAATTTCTACGATTCATAAAGCTCTCCTTCATCAATATTATTTTGATCATAAATCCAGCACGATACTATAACGAACTGAATACCCATTACACAAATCACACCTAATTAGTTAACCACAATCGATCTTATGACGGGTAAACGAATCTACGTGTTCTACAACAGTTTCGCCGACCAACGTCTTCCTGTACTCCAGCGTTTCATATTCGATCATGAGACGATCGCCAAATTTTTCGAAGTATGGCTCAAATAATGCGCCACCATAAACGCCCGTTGCGTATAACTCTCCGTTATCTTTATATTCCAGCGCAATGGCCGCCAGAGGCTGGGGAGCAGGACCGCCGAGTACCTTCGCACCTTTACTGGGATCATAGACACTTTGTTCAGAACAACATTGTATTACTGCTGAACGCCGCTCTATCTCCATATCATCGGTCAGAAAACCAACGGCCTGTTTACGATAACCGATAAAACTTACTGCAGGTGATGGATGCGTCATACGATGCGCGCAGATAGCAGAAAATGCGACAATCGACCGTCTAGGCCCTACTCCCCCTTTCCAGATATACGGCACCCCATCTTTAGTATAAAGCTCTTCACCACCGTCAACAGGTTCGCCCATATCAATCAAAAAACAGGGTGTCCCTTTGTAGGGGTAATGAAAAATATATTCAGATTCAGTGCTCAGTTGATCGCATCGAAGAGGTCTATGATAAGCATCTGTTAATAATACCGGTGAATAATTTTTCAATGGGGCAACAGGTGTTGCCAACAATCGGGGAGACACTGTCGCCGCCGCCAAGACCGAACTGCAAATTCGCACCATACTTCTTCGGCTCTTATCCATGTGTTTTACCCTGGTAATAGATGACTGCGAATTATTCGCAAAACATTCATAGAGTTATGCATAAATTACGCCAGTGTACTTGAGAAAATCACACCTAATTATCCTTACTTATAGCAAGTGACAAACAAGAAATACATCTCAAACACCACAGACAGAACAATTTGGATCTCGTTTTAATTTGATGCTCCGCCACTCCATCGCCAGTGCATCATAAAACTGCACTCTACCAATCAATGGCTGACCGATACTACAGATCAATTTTATTACTTCTGTCGCCTGCATACAGCCGATAGTGCCCACGACTGAACCCATTACACCATTTTCACTGCAGCTCCGCCCAACTTCGCCTAACACGCCATACAAGCATTGGTAACAAGGACTCTCAACACGCCGGCTATCGAAGGTTGATATCTGCCCTTCCCAACGAATAGCTGCAGCCGAAACCAGCGGTGTTCCACTCTGTACGCAGGCTCTATTAATTGCTAACCTGGACGGCAGGTTATCCGTAGCATCGACCACGACATCGACCGTCATCACAGCATCGAGTAATGCCTTTCCCGATAACGCACACTCTATGGTATTAACAATAATGTGTGGATTCAGTGCCTTCATTTGTTGCTGCGCAGATTTAACCTTGGCTTGTGTGATTCTCTCGGTAGTATGTGATATCTGTCTCTGTAGGTTTGTCAGATCCACTTGGTCTGGGTCACTGAGCCAGAGTGTACCGATACCACTAGCGGCAAGATACAACGCCACCGGGGAGCCCAACCCGCCTAGCCCGATTATCAGTACTTTCGCTGCCAGCAATTTTTGCTGACCCTGTACATCGATTTGCGGCAACATAATCTGCCGGCTATATCGTAGCAACACCTCATCATCCATTTCCATCAGATGTATTGCTCTTTGTTGTAAGCATATATAAGTATCATTTCACTTTGATTGTTATCTACGTTCTAAAAACTTATTTTTCATTTAAGCGCGGTATCAATTCAACAAGATTACAGGGTCGGGTACGGTAATCGAGTTGTGTCGATATCAGCATATTCCAACCATCTTTACAGGCACCCGTGGAACCTGGTAAACAAAAAATAAAAGTAGCATTTGCAACGCCTGCCATCGCCCTCGACTGTATGGTCGAAGTTTTAATTTTTTCGTATGACAGCATACGGAACATCTCACCAAAGCCATCAATAATCTTGTCCAGCAACGGCAACACCGCTTCTGGTGTTCCATCGCGTCCGGTTAGACCGGTGCCACCAGTGGTGATTATTGCTGAAACAGCATCGTCTGCAATCCAGCGCGAAATAATGGCACGGATTAAATAACGATCATCAGGCACGATGACTTTATCTGTCAGATGATGGCCATCCGCTTCCAGCATCGCCTGCAATTTAGCACCGGACGTATCATTTTCTTCAGTGCGCGTATCGGATACTGTCAATATAGCGATACCCAGAGGAATAAAGTTTCGTTCAGTTGTCATGCTACATTCTCCGATTCTTCATGCTCAATTGCATGCAATTGTTCGATAATAGTCTCTTCATCCTCTATCCATTCTGGTTCCTTGAGCAGCCAGATAAAAAATTCTGTTGTTGTAAACGGCGTCGATTTAACCGTTATGGTACCGCCATATCTTCTGATCAACCCATAGCTGACGGATAATCCCAGGCCCGTGCCCTCACCCTGACCTTTCGTACTGTAGAATGGATTAAACACCCGACCTAACTCCTTTGCGTCAATACCATGTCCGTTATCACGTACGCTAATACAGACACCTTTGTTTGCCCAGTCTTTAGACCGAACGGTAATATGCCCACCCGTCGCCGGTAACGCATGGACCGCATTAGCCAGAAGGTTGACAAGTACCTGTTGTAGTTCCTGGGGATTAATCTGAATGGCAACCGTTGCTTCCAGTCTCAGTTGAATATCAAACTCACTGCTTATGTGCAAATGATGGATTAACTGCAGTGTTTCTTCTATCGCAGTATTCACATCTACATCACTGAGATAGCCCGCATACTCGTCAGGTCGCGCATATTGCAATAAACTGTTAACGATGCCCTGGATACGGTATACCTGTTTGATTACCAGATCCACTTCGTCTCTGACCGGGTCTATTGCATCACCCATCTGCGCCACCAACACATCAAGATTTCCCAGCATTACCTGGGTTGGGTTGTTTATCTCATGAGCAACCCCTGCCGTCAATTCACCAAGAGCCGCAAGCTTTTCTGCTACCACCAGCTGTTGCCGAGTCTGTCTTAATGCGATAATAGTCCGTTGTAAATCTTCATTTTTTTGTAGTAGTTCCGCCGTACGCTCATCCACTTTATGTTCCAGTTGATCCCCCCATTGCTGAATTTCATCACTGCGTTGCTGTAGCAAATTCAACATATTGTCAAAACCACGCGCTAACTCGCCTAACTCATCACGTGACTCTATGCTACCAATACGTACAGCAACTTTACCTAAAGAAGTTGCATGCACAACACCACTCATTGATTCCAGGGGTTTAAAAATACTCTTGGCACCACGTATTGAAACAGCTGCTGACAACCACATCAAACCAAGAAATAATAATATTAAAACAGTCAGTGCTTGCCATAACGCAAATCGATAGGGGTATTCAAGATAACCGGCATATAACATACCGACACGTTTGCCATCGACATCAACAATCGGTTCGTATGATGATATATACCAATCATTGACCACAAATGCTCGAGCAATCCAGATATTTCCCAAATCCAGCACCTGTGTTCTTACTTCATCAGACACACGGGTACCGAGAGCGCGATCACCAATGCCAAGTGGTACGTTTGTATTTATTCTGACATCATCGAGAAAAACTGTCACCGTGCCGATACTGCCTTCTGCCAGACTGCCTGGCCCATAAACCAGATCGCGTATGGTATCGACAAATTGAAAGTTATCATTCAGCAGAACGCCGCTATCAAGAACAGCAATCACTTCACCCTGCGTATTTTTAAGCGGGTACAACGCACGTATCATCATGCCACGATTTTCCAATGTTCGGGTACTTGGGCGTGCTCGTGGCGTCTCAATCAGGTTTATTTCAACTTGCGATAATAATTCTGCAGACACATTTGTCAGGTCTGAAGCATTAAATATTTCAATACCGACAGATTCTCTACCGCCGAAAGCATTTAATAGTGCTGATGAGCTACGTGCGTCTCGCGTTTGATCTGCGATGCGAAACTGTCCGGCTTTATCCAGCAATACCAGATAACTAAAATTTGATTTTATGCGTAACTTCTCGATGAGTGCATTAATGCGTGTTTTATTTTCTGTTTCCAGTGCAGTGCGAAATACAAAAGATTCACCAAGCAGTTCAAGTTCATTTTTGTACTCGTTGCGAATACGCAAAAAGATATCATGGGAAACGGACAGATCTGTATTTACTTTTATATACAATTGTTCGTAGGTGAAATTTGTTCCCCAGATAATCGCCAGCGCCAGCGCAATAGGCATAATTAATAAAATCGGAAACAACACTAATACCAACAATTTATAGCGTATCGTGCTTCGAACTTTGTCGATAATACTGCTGAAAAACTTCATATCAGTCGCCTATTACCCCTTAATTTATTATCGGAAACGACTTTTCAGAAACACATAATAACTTTATTACGCTTCACCCCATGCTTTAGTTTTACGCTCAAGGGTTTTACGAGACACACCCAGTATGCGAGCCGCAGCAGTTTTATTGCCGTCTTCTTGGGCTAAAATTTTCAAAATATGCAGTTTTTCTATTATCTCCAGTGAATCACTATCACAGTTTTCTTCATCAACATCAGACGCGACAGCCATAAAATCCGATTGTCCGTTAATGCATTGAGCAGGGCTAACGTTTAACAGCAAGCTTCGTTCGATGACATTTCTCAGTTCGCGGATATTGCCCGGCCAATCATAATTGGTCAGACTGGTAAACTCCCGCTCATGAATATTTGGTGCCTCTATACCCATTTCACTAGCTAGCGAACACCAAAAATGTTTGGCCAGAATGACAACATCCTCTTTTCGTTCCCTTAGCGAAGGTATGCGTATGGCAAGTACATTCAATCGATAATATAAATCTTCCCGAAACTTTCCGCTCTCAACAAGTTCCGCCAAACATTTATTCGTCGCTGCTAACACCCGAACATCTACAGGTATTTCACGATTTGCGCCGACGGGCCTAATCGTTCGCTCCTGAAGTACGCGCAATAAATGCGTTTGCATGGACAACGGCATCTCACCAATCTCATCTAAAAAAATTGTTCCGCCATTTGCATACGTAAATAATCCTTCTCGAGACGAATGGGCACCGGTAAATGCCCCTTTGCTGTGTCCAAATAATTCACTTTCCAAAAGTTCTGCATTCATCGCCCCACAGTTGACAGGCACAAAGCTACCCGTACGATTACTACCTGTATGAATAGCGTGTGCAGCAAGCTCTTTACCGGTACCAGTCTCACCCTCGATTAGTACTGTCGATGGCATTGGCGCAATCCGTTTAACCGTCTCACAAACACTCTTAAATAACTCACAGTCACCAATCATGCCCGACATACTTGTATATTTTTCAACTTGTCGACGTAAGACATAGTTCTCACGCACCATTTTCTGACGCTCCATACAACGTCTAACCGATGTCATTATTTGTTCCATACGAAAAGGCTTCATCATAAAATCGGCGGCACCAGCACGTAGTGCTTCAATTGCCGTCTCCAGGTCAGCATAAGCCGTCATAAAAATGACAGATGTCGTACTACCCTGTTCTCGTAACTCTGTTACCCATTCGACACCTGATCGGCCAGGTAAACGAATATCTACAATCAACAAATCATAATGGCATCGCCGTCTAAGCTCGTCGGCCATCTCTACATTGTCAACAACATCAACCAACCCAAATGAACCTTTCAATCCTTTTTGAAGAAAACTACGAATACCTGGCTCATCATCGATAACCAAAACAGAGGCCATATGATTATCCACTGAGATACAATCCTGTGCCTGTATTTCTTTATCTATGTTATTTTCTGAGACTTCACCTGGTGTAGCTTCTATAACTATCGACATTTTAATATTCTCTTTTGCTTGCTATATGGCTGGCTAAAAAATAATAATACTCCTTACTGCGACATTTTGTCTCCTTTGCTATTTCTTACTCAATGCTTATGCATTTTTCTTGCCAATAGCTAAACGACAATTAAAAAAACATGTACATTATTTATTTCAAAAGATTACATTCACTTTAACTATTAATAAGCAAATTCAGCAAAGAACAAAGCCATATAGACCTTCGCATTCGAGACATTGTGTCGCATGCTGGCATCGCCACAAAGTCATCTTGTCGCTATTTTTCCTGTTTTTAGATAATTGTCGTTATTCTATGTCGCAATTGTTTGTTTACGAATACATTAAACCGTGTACGTATACTTAGTGTTACTCCTGCTTTTTAATATCATTTAATCAATAGCATTAAAAAATTGCTGAACCGCTCATGAAAACTGGCATCGTCCTTGCTTGTTACGTACTAAACCTAAACTACTTACAAGTCACGCACAGGAGCCAAACCAGATGCCACGTTTCAGTTTCATCTCCTATTTTTTAATTGCTAGTTTAAGTCTTATCGTAAACAATTCTTTTGCTACTGAGACTCTACACACAACGATTCGAATGGCAACCACAACCAGCACTGAAAACTCTGGCTTATTGGCACATCTATTACCCAAGTTTGAAACAGAGTCAGGATATAAAATTCACGTGATTGCTGTAGGCACCGGTAAAGCACTACGGATGGCACGTGATGGTGATGTCGATGTAGTTCTGGTTCACGCGCCTGCCGCCGAGAAAAAATTTGTCGCGAAGGGCTACGGGGATAAACGTCATGCCGTTATGTATAACGATTTTGTCGTCGTCGGCCCCAAAAATGACCCCGCTGGCCTACAAAAGGCTCATTCCATTAAAGACGCTTTTCGACGACTGGCCGACTCTGAACAAATTTTTATATCACGTGGTGACGATTCAGGCACTCACAAAAAAGAACTCACTATCTGGCGCTCGCTTGCACTAACGCCAAAAAACAAAAACTATCGCGAAGCTGGGCAAGGTATGGGAAAAGTTTTGCAGATTAGTGGCGAGCTAAATGCTTACACGCTTATTGATAGAGGAACATGGTTAGCGTACAAAGACAAATCACCATTAACAATTGTGTTCGAAGACGACAAATTACTGTTTAACCCATACGGAATTATTGCTGTTAGTAAAAATAAACATTCAGATATTAACTACCTGGGTGCCGTGACACTGATCGAGTGGATTACGTCTACAACAGGACAGCAGTTAATTGGCTCTTATCGCCTACGCGGTAAACAATTATTCACTCCCTCTGCAGGAAGCGAGTTAGCACAATCGAACTGACACCAACAAATCGAAACAATCCTACTGATGTAGATAAATTTCAGTGGACAGTCTAATGACAGCAACGTTACTAGCCCTTGAACTACTGATAAGTGGTGACCCTGAACTATGGGGTATTATCAGCATATCTTTTAAAGTCTCCACCATCGCCATCATTGTTGCAGTTCCGCCTTCTTTGTTGATTGCTTTTTTTCTCGCTTATACCGAGTTTCCTGGTAGACGTTTATTGGTGACCATTTTTAATACACTGCTATCCGTACCCGCCGTTGTTGTCGGCCTGACACTCTACATTCTGCTTTCACGCCAGGGCCCACTAGGTGACTGGAAGTTGCTATTTTCACAGACGGCTATGGTGATTGGCCAGATTGTACTTTGCGTACCCATATTGGTTGCTATGTCACATGCAGCCCTACAGGCTGCAGATAAACGTGCATGGGAAACAACGCGTACTCTTGGCGCTAGCATTATTAGAGCTGCATTTACCATAATGTATGAAACACGTTTTGGCTTACTTGCCGCTTTACTGGCTGCTTACGGTAGGGTTATAGCTGAGGTCGGTGCTTCGATGATGCTTGGTGGCAACATATTAAATTACACAAGGAATATACCCACAGCAATTGCGCTGGAAACCAGCAAAGGAGAATTTGCTCAGGGGATTGCGCTTGGCATAGTTTTGTTGTTAATGAGTTTTGCATTAAACGGTTTATTTCATCACCTGCAAGGGCGAGGTCAGTGGTCGGTATGAAATCTATAAATATCAGATTCTCACATGTTCATAAGCGTTTAGGTCGTAAAACCATATTAAGAGATGAATGCTTTGCGATTCGAAGTGGCGAATTAACACTGCTCTGCGGCAAAAATGGTACGGGTAAAACGACACTGTTACGCATTATTGCCGGGTTAGAAAAACCAGATATAGCTACCATAGATATCGGTAATGCTATAACTAGCTGGCGTCGCTGCCGCAAACAGTTACGAAGCTATTCGGTCTATTTGCATCAGCATGCATACATGCTTGATGGCAGTGTCAAAGATAACCTCAACTACACACTGTCACAACGTAAGCTAACTAAAATGAAAAAAATTACCTAATTGAAGCTGCACTCGAATTGGCACAAATCAACGACATTAGCGACGCTTATGCCAAAACTTTATCGGGAGGTGAACAGCAACGAGTAGCTCTGGCACGTGCATGGTTACGACAGCCGCAGATTATGTTACTGGATGAACCGACAGCCAACATGGATCAGGACGCACGAAAACGTACCATCGATTTGCTAGCTAACCTTAAAGATCAAGGCTTAGCACTCTTTGTCGCTAGCCACGATCCAGTACAATTTGCTACATTGGCTAATAACACGCTAACCATAAGTGAAGGCACGCTGACAGAAAAAAACTCACCCTTCTTAAAATCACCACAACTGGTATCGACTCAAGCCGCATGATAACAAAATCTAATATCACTACAGTCATTCTTGCCGGGGGAAGAGGTCGTCGCATGGGCGGACTCGATAAGGGCCTGATGATTTTTGCTGGCAAGCCTATGATAGAGCACACCCTCGCAGCGATGAAACCACAATGTCAGGCAATCATCATCAATGCCAATAGAAACATCGAACACTATACAAAGTACAATCACCCCGTGTTAAGCGATGACTCAAATGACTTTCAGGGACCGTTAGCAGGCTTTGCCATTGCTCTGGAAAACGCAACAACCCCACTGATTGTTACCGTACCCTGCGATGCTCCCATTATTCCCGACGATCTAGTCGAACGATTGCTAACCGCCTTGCAGAAAACAGATGCCGATATCGCCGTCGCCCATGACGGTGAGCGATTACAACCTGTCTATGCACTTATCAAAACGGATCTAAGTGCGAACCTAAACGATTTCCTTAGCCGTGGCGATCGAAAAATCGATTTATGGTATGCACAAAATAATATGGTACTGGTCGATTTTTCAGATATTCAACATGTCTTTAAAAATATCAATACGCCCGATCAACAGAAGATGATGGATACTTCCAAATGATTTACCCCATCCCCGTCATCGGTTTCAGTGCTTTTAGCGGAACGGGCAAAACCACCCTGTTAAAACGTGTACTACCCTTACTGCGTGCACAAGATTTACGTATCGGTGTCATCAAGCATGCGCACTGTTCATTTGACATTGACCACCCTGGCAAAGACAGCTATGAGTTACGCCATGCCGGCGCCGACAAAATGTTGATAATTTCCAGCCAACGCATGGCAGTAGTACATGAATTTCGTGAACAGATGACAGCGGAACCAACTCTGGAGCAAGCGCTGGCGGAAATAAATTCAGTAAATCTCGATCTGATACTGGTTGAAGGCTTTAAAGCAGCACACTTCCCCAAGATTGAGCTGCATCGTCCGGAGCGAGGTAAGCCGATTATGTATCCGAACGATAGCGATATAATAGCTTTCGCCAGTAATGTTACTGCTGATGCGTTAAATATCGACCCTGAAAAATCTTCTATAACCTACCTTAATCTAAACCAGCCAGGCGACATCACCGATTTTATCGTACAGTTTATCGATGACTTCTCAAAGTCTCTTACGAAAGCCATGACTGTTAAAGAATTGAAAAAAACAAAACATGCCTGAACGTATTATTGAAAAACAAACCAGCTGTAACGATAGTCGTGAGCCTGATATATTATCAGTCGATGCCGCACGAAAAAATATCTTTGAGCAGATAACACCTCTACAAAACAGTGAAAAACTACCCGTAAAAGATACCCTTAACCGAGTTTTAGCCGACGACATCAGTTCTTCTATCAACGTTCCTGGTCATAACAATTCTGCCATGGACGGTTATGCAATTTCAGGCGACGCCATTCCGCAAACTGGCACTAAAACGTTTACCGTAATTGGAACCGCTTATGCAGGTAAGATGTTTTCCGAAAAATGTCAGCACGATCAATGTATAAGAATCATGACTGGTTCGGTAATGCCGGAGGGCACTGACAGCGTTATCATGCAGGAACATGTACACCGCGCTGGTAACAATATCACCATAGATTCCAGTCATACGACAGGGCAAAATGTTCGACTCGCTGGCGAAGATATTGCCATCGGTACGGTCGTCTTAAGCAAAGGAAAACTTCTCACCCCGGCTGATATAGGCATCATATCTTCATTGGGTATCGGCGAACTAAACGTCATAAGACGGCCCAGGGTTGCTTTCTTTTCTACGGGTGACGAGCTTCGCTCAATTGGCGATGGTAGCAACAGACCACTTTCATCGGGTGAAATTTACGACTCAAATCGTTATAGTTTGTATGCTATGTTACAACAACTGAATGTTGATATTATTGACATGGGCGTAGTACGCGATGATGAGACATCGATAAGAAAAGCTTTGGTAGAAGCATCTAGCATGGCTGACATCATCATCACATCCGGCGGTGTGTCTGTGGGCGAGGCCGATTTCATTAAACCTGTACTCGAAGACATTGGTCAGATTAATTTCTGGAAGATAGCTATGAAACCAGGACGCCCACTGACCTTTGGTCAATTAGATAACAGCCTATTTTTTGGCCTGCCGGGAAACCCAGTTTCTGTTATGGTCACTTTTTACCAATTTGTACAACCAGCTATTCGATACCTCGCCAGTGGTAAAATTCAGTTGCCTTTAAATCTCAAGGCTATCTGTAGCACTAAGTTAAGAAAACGATCGGGCCGTTTCGAGTTTCAACGTGGCATCCTTAGCCATACTAGCGATGGTTTGTTAACCGTAGATAAAACAGGGCAACAGGGTTCCGGCGTACTAACATCGATGAGCCTCGCCAATTGTTTCATTCTTCTTGATGAAGTAAACGCTGGTGTTGAACCTGGAGAGACTGTCACCGTTCAACCTTTCGATTCTATTATTTGAATGCTAACGTACCATTATTTCTTAAACTAACATGGTGGATACATCATGTACTAACTTGGCTAAGCGGTTTTTCGAAACCCTCCTGAAAGCCATCATTGTATCGTTGCTATATACCATGAACATAAACGCATCCAGCAATCCACCTCAACTCACATCAGCAGAAGAAACCCTACGCTATACACTTGAACGACTCTGTCAGCAAGAACCGCTAACTTTCAACGCCATCGATATATCACCTATAGAATCACGTGGCCGTGTTATCGGTCAGCTTTCACGTTACAGCATCGCACACAATGATGAATTACAAGTCGAACATATAAAACCTGCAGATAAAACACTTAGTTACCGATTGACTTATATTAAAAACAAAAAGCAGCCTTTGATATTTGTAGCCACGGATTATGAATGCAACATACGTGTTGCACGGCGGATTATTTATAACAAGCAAATTCCAAAATTCCTGCAGATACTCGAAGCCGATTTATCAACGGTTACAAGAGAGGAAGCTATAAATCCGGCCGTTCCTGTTGGCACAGACCCACGCGGTGTGCGTGTAGGCATCATAGACTCAGGTGTTAATTATTTACTACCTGAAATATCAAAGCGCCTTGCACGTGATTCAGATGACAACATCATAGGTTATGATTTCTGGGATCTTGACGCTACACCCTATGACTACAACCCTGCACGTTCTGTATTTTTCCCGCAACGACACGGCACGCGTACCGCCAGTTTATTGATTAAAGAAGCACCCGGCATCAGCCTTATACCGTACCGCTATCCACGACCCGACATGAGCCGCATGGTTGATCTTATCAAGCACGCTGCAAAACATGATGCGAAAATCATTGCTATGCCACTGGGCAGCAAGAACAAAGAAGAATGGCTAACATTTTTGCAAGCCGCCAAAACACATTCCGAAATCCTTTTCATCATTTCCTCTGGAAACAACGGCTTCGATATAGATGAAATCCCGATTTACCCTGCAGCTTTTCAACTTGAGAACTCATTAGTGGTCAGCTCCGCTGATGAAACACCCCGCCCGGCTTCACGTACTAACTGGGGAAAAAATAATACCGACATTTTGCTACCAGCTGAACGTCAAAAGACTACAGACTTTGATGGACAACAAAAAATAGTTTCTGGTACTAGCTATGCGGTCTCACGAGTTGCTGCATTAGCTGCACGCTTTAAAAAACGTTACCCTGATTGGTCGACAAAACAACTCAAGCAGGCGATATTAAATTTAGCCGACCGAAACCTGGCGAAAAAATATACTACCTATGGTTTACTGTACGATCCGCTTATCGATACGTCGACAGTCAACATCATCGAAAAACCTGTGATGCTATCGTCAGATAAACAAATGACTAACGCCCTGTTACTGAAGCTTAATGTGGTTATACTTAAGAGCAGCGGCTGGACAATCACACAAGCCACACAGGCTGCCAGGCAAGCCATGGATATATACTCATACTGTAATATCAATCTACAAATCACCTTAACTCAACTTGAAGTAAGCGATTACCTGCAAGATTTTCATTCACTGTCGAGTAGAACCTTAATCGAAAAAACGAAGTTGACGGCACCTGCTATTTATCTGGTTAAGGATACCCGTCGTTTAGAAGCTTTTAGTGGTGAAGCCTTCGGTAACAAAAACTCTAAAAATTTACTCTGGCTTAAAAATACTGCATGGCTTATTGCTGGACAAAAAGATCCAGGGATAACGTTGGCACATGAACTATTTCACATCTTGGTTGATAATGGCAATCATAATATTGAGACAAACAACTTGATGAACAGCGAGACCAAAGCGTTTAATACACAACTGACAACGACACAGTGTAATGAACTCAAAACATCGAAATTTTTTCACGACTAAATCATCAACAGTGGTAAGGATTAATTGTCAAATAACTCTAGTTGTGATTTTCCTCCGCCATAGCAAATTCCAGTAACCATCTTAATAACACCACCATTGACTTATCGTCAGCCACATTCTCAAAAATAAAATATTGGTGCTTCATAAATACCAAAAGTCTTTAATTGTCTATTTCAGCTAATTAATACGTGACAGTTTGTCGCAAAAAACATAGAGCATATATTTAATTAATGAACAATATTATCTAAATCAAAAAGATAGCATTTGGCATAACTTTTGCATTTCTTACGTAAAACGTTAGGACCTTGTTTTTATATTAATAATCAGGACTCTTTAAATGATGCACATAAAAAAATCCGTGCTTGCTGGTACCATTTGTAGCCTTTTAGCCACATCCATACAAGCAGCTACAGAGCTTGAAACTTTAATCGAAATTCTACGAACAAACGGTAGCATCGACGAAGACCAATACGGTCGACTCAAGAAAGAGATAAAAATTAATAATGCCCGTACGGCTTCAGAAAAAAATGTAATGAAGACACAACTCGATAAATCAACGTCTGTTACGGTTACTATAAATAAGGGCGGTATTTCGGCAAAAAATCGCGATGGTTCATTTAACATTAAGATTGGCGGACGAGTACAGATTGATGCTGCTTCGTACGACACAGAAACTGGCTCAACAACTAATTACGGAAATGGCACAGAAATTCGACGTGCGCGTTTATATGTTCAGGGAAAAATGTACAACGACTGGAGATATAAACTGCAATACGATTTCACCAGTACAGGTAAAGCCGGAATAAAAGATGCTTATGTGAGCTATAGAGGCCTTGGTGACATCAGTATTAAACTTGGTAACTTTAAAGACCCGTTCATGCTGCAGGAACAAACCAGTTCAAAGTATATAACTTTTACTGAAAGAGCATTACCCGATGCTTTTTCCGCAGGTCGTCATATCGGCATTATGACGTCCACCACTCATAAATATTGGACAGCTGCTTTTGGTCTTTTTGGTGACACTGTGAATACAAAAGCAACATCTGAAAATGAAGGCTGGGGTGTAGGTGGGCGGCTTACACACGCGCCAGTCAATAAAAAAACGAGCATTATACATTTTGGCGCTGCCGCTAATTACAGAACGTCTAGTGCTGGTAGTACCGTACGCTTTAAACAACAAGCTGAAACACATATCGCCGGTGTTAATATTGTCGATACTGGCGAAATTAGTCTAGTCGACGATTATCTAAAATTAGGGCTTGAGTTCGCCGCTGTCGCTGGTCCTTTTTCGACACAAGCAGAATACCTCACCGTATCGGTAAGTAGAGCTGGGGAAAACCTTAACTTTGACGGTTGGTATGCAGAAGCAGCGTATTTTTTAACCGGTGAATCACGAAACTATAAAGCAGGGAAATTTGGCAGTATCAAACCAAAAATGATTGTTGGACGCGAGGGTATTGGCGCCTGGCAGATAGCCGCACGTTACAGTACTATTAATTTAAATGATGCAGATATAAATGGCGGTGAAGCAGATATAATGGCATTGGGTATCAATTGGTTTCCAGCACCAACACTGAGATTTTCTGCTAACTATGTAAAAGTACTTAATGTGCAAGGTGGTGCACAAAATAATCAAGAGCCCAATCTGGTACAGGTACGAGCACAGTGGGCATTTTAACCTGAATGTGCCTCCAAGGTAAGCAACGCAGAGTATTCTTATACTGCGAAACGCTATAATTACTTAGAGCTACCTTAACTATAACTTTTCATAATACATAAATGTGAATACCTTACTGTATTCAACGGCAGGTTATCCAAGTTCAGTGTTTTACGACAATGATACTTCATATATTTTAAGACAAAAAGTAGCGCCGGTGAAGGCGCTACAAAAAACAGTACTGCGGTGTCTAAGATGCAGTACAAATGTAGTGAATGCTGTGTAAGGGAGAGTAGACAACATTCACTACAAATTTAGGAAAAACTTAGTTTTTTATTATCAATGCAAACCAAGGTTATATTTTATGCATCGCGCTAAATATAATCTGTGTTCCATCTGTACTGCTACCATTACGCAATTCCGAATCGAAAGAAGTAAATTCGACACCCATCGATACATTCTTACCCATCTTTTTAGAAACACCTAAAAGAATAGCCGTTGTATCCTGTAGATCGGTCGCCGCTGCCAAATCAGCATCATCAATACCTTCCGTCGCATAACCTAACCAACCTGTGTATTGAGGACCTTTATAAACTAATTCTGCCCAAGCTGATATAACATCTTGATCTCGTCCTGCACGACTAAGGAATACAGCTAGGTTTTCACCACTAGCTATTTCGCCTTTGACACTTAAAGCACCACCAAGAGGCACAATAAAATCAAAACTAACACCGCTTATATCATGATCAACACCTGCTGCATCCTTATCTTCACCGGAGGCAAATGACAAACCTAACTTAGCTTTACCCAACATGAGTCCTAGACGTCCCTGCCATAGTGGTAACTCACTAGTACTCGCAGCGCCTACTGCACTAGAACTACCAACTGGGTCATTAGCACTAAGTTTCACACTGAACATATCGGATTTATAGGTATAACGAATCTGTGCACGGCGAAAACCGACATTACCTGTATTCCATAAATAACCGTTGGTCATGAACGTTGTCGGACCGAGTGGTGAACACACATCCCAGGTTTGTCCGAATAACCAACTTGTAGAATCTTTTGCCACAGAAAAATAAGCCTGACGAGTACGCACCCTCATTTGGTTTCTTGATGGACTGAATAAATCAAATTCAAATTTTGCACTAGATGCCCAACCATCAAATTTATCAGGCGCTGTCCATTTCAAACCAAGTCTTGAGTGCATGGCTGTTAAATTAGTTGTCCCTTCACCGTCAGCCGTAACAAACCGTGGTGCAGTATTGCTATTCATTGAATCAGACTGATACGTAGCGTCTAGTTTTAGAAAGCCATACATGTCAACCGTATCGCCAAGATCTACAGCCGCATTTACAGAACCACTCATTGCGATAGCCAACACTGTCGACGGTACTATTAGTGTTTTAGCTGAGATTTTTTTTATTGCTAATTTTTCTAACATCTGGAGAATCCCCTATTTATTAAAATGTTTTT
>JAESSQ010000286.1 GCA_016764035.1 Gammaproteobacteria bacterium | reverse complement strand
TCATCGATTATTATTTCAAAGTCACCTGTGTATGAATCATCATTGGTCGCTGTTTGCGTTATTTCATTAGCATCTGATTTTTCTATTATTTCTTCTACTGCATTTTCTTCTTTAGCCGGACTTTCTTCATTAAACAACTGCTGTTCATTTTCAAGTGTTATATCGGTTTCTTCAAATAGAATTATTTCTTCTTCTGCTGATTCTACTTCTTCAGCGACATCAAGCACGACCGTTTCTTCAATTACATCTTCCGCAGCAAATACATCGTCCTCGATAACGACTAGATCGGCAGACAGACTATCGAGAAAAACATATTCATCATGCGATAATTCAGAGGGGTTCAGCTGTTCATCGCCTACTTCTAAATCCAGGTTTTGCTCAATCTCTACTGTATTATCAGTAGCAAATTCCATCGCGATGTCAGTGTCAATTACTTCTACGTCATCTTCTTCTATGGTGATAGCTTCTGTGGTGATGGTTTCAGTGATAATTGTTTCTGTATCACTTGCTTCAACAGAAACAGGTGAAACCATTTTGCCTTCCGCCAATGCGTCAGCAGATGCCATTAGTTGCCCAATGTTTTCGATGGGCTCACGGTTACCTTTAAGTTGTTCGATAAGCTGAGGTAGTACTGCCAGCGCTTCATCAAACACATTAAACAAGTCGTCACTAACCGTTATTTTATTATCAATAAAGCGATTGAGTACATTTTCAAATTTCCATGAAAACTCGCCGATCATATCGGCGCCCAATAAACGACCACTTCCTTTTAATGTATGAAACCCTCGACGTATAACAGCTAACGATTCTTCATCATCGTTATTTACTTTCCATTGCGGAAAGTGCTCATGTAATTCACCTAATACGTCGATTGCTTCTTCGATAAATATTTCTACAATTTCTTCATCGGCATCATCTGACAAAATCGAATACTGTGTAACATCAATATCGTCAGGAGCAGTTTCTTCAACTACGGGCTGTTCAACAACCGCCTCAGCTGAATTTTTTTTTAGACTGGTTTGTTCATCAACATTCAGTGCATCAATTTGCAACTCACTTTCTTGCTCAGGCGTTATTTCAATGAGATTATGCTGATTTCCGGGGTCACCGTAGGACTCTACTATCTTTTGAAGTTTTTCGACCGCTGCATAGCCGGCAGTTAATCCCTGTTCGACGCCTGGTCTACCTTCAGAGATAGCCTCGAAGAAGTATTCTATAGAAACAAAAACATCAGCAATGCTATCTTGTTCACTTTCCGTTGCCTTATGGTCATTATCGACCAATGCAACCTGCACAAAATGCTTTAACTTTTCAATCAATATTTCTACACGATCTAAATGCAACATCATGGAAACGCCACGAACTTCTTCGAGACGAAGCAGAATTGTTTCAAGCTGACCCTTATCACCAATACCCGTTACATAGGACAGTATGGCTTCCTTTGCCAGGCTGAAATTATTCAACCCTTCAGCAACCACCGTGTGTACCACCTGCCGATATTCAGCAGCGGGAATATTTTGCTCACCCTTGTTAATGTTTAAATCGGCAGCACCCGATCGTGAATCGATATAATCCTTAAGTTCAGCTTCTACGTTAAGCAAATTTGATGCAATATCCATCACAACATCATCATTTATTTCAACGCTACCTTCGACCATACTTTCTATAATCGTACGCTGAGCCATAATTAAATGTCGCGCCTCACCCATACCCAACATGCCGTAAGTGTCGGCAATTTTACCTAACTGCTCAGCAACCGATGTAAGCTGAGTCACATCTTTATCGTTGCTGTACATAAACAGCTCGAGCGTATCTTTTACTTTTTCTAAATCTTCGGTAATGCCTATCGATACCGTACCAAATAAATCAGCATTCAACCCACCGATGGAGGCAGACTCATCGTCTTCTTGTTGAATGAGCTCGTCTAAATTGTAAGCCTCTTTGACCGCAGCGATTGATTTTGTATTTACTGTACTAAGCCCGACGTAGTACAGTACATTTTTAATCAGATCCTTCGAATAATTATTGGCATAGTCATCTTCGCCATTATCTAGAATAAATTTTAATTGACGATCAACAGCCGCCAATAACATCTTTATACTTAAATTAGTATCGATGCCTTGTTTCATTAAGCCTTCGACAAGCGCACCTACTATCATCCAGACATGGCGCACTTCTTTATCGCTAGAAACTATTTCAAGCGAACGCAATACAGCCTTCATTCGCTGCAACCCAACGTGCTCTTTATTGTTTCGAATAAAGTCTAATAATCCAAGCTGGTAATGTATGCGTAATCGTTTTGTTTCTTCCTGCAACTTACCAGGCTCAATAACACTTGTATCATATCTTTCCGAATTTAACCTGGTGTTTTCCAGTTCAGGTAAAAATAAAACACTCTCAGACAATAAACCTTCTTTGCGCGCAGCACGAAGATCATTAAACAAAGGCATAAGTATTATCGGTGCGTCTTTTTTGCCTGCCTGTATACCTTCCAGATAGTCAGGCAATTGCAACATGGCCCGCATCAGAACATCGTAAGTATCTTCAGCGCGCTCGATATTACCTGCTAATAATGCCGAACTCGTTAATTGCATTTCTTCAGCAAGCATCGCTGCGCCATACACTTCAACCATCTGTAAAGTGCCATAGATCAATTGCAAATGTTCGATACAGTTTTCTAATTCACCTGCAGCATTATTTTCAATATATTCATTAAGACATGATTGTGCATCAGACAGGACATCGTCTAACTGAGTCTTAACCCAATTTAGAGAATTATATTCGACTGTGTTATCTGGATTCATAGTCCGATTACCCGAAGCTGACTAGCCCTATGCATGACTCTCAAGAATAACCGTATCAACGTTTTCATCATCATCGGATGACGGTAGTTTAAAACCAGACACCGAACGTCCCAATTCACCCGACAGTTCATTCAAGGCAGCCAGTGATGTAGATGTTACTTCGGTACCTTCTGAAGTCTGCAAGGTAATTTCTTGAATCACATTCATCGAATCCGATACGGATAAAGCTACTTTTGACTGTTGTTTAGTAGAGGTAGAAATACCTTTAATAAGGTTTGAGAGCTCACTGTTTACTGACTCAATTTCTTTCAATGCAACACCCGCGTCTTCCGCCATGGATGCCCCACTAACCACACCTGCGGTGCTCATTTCCATAGATTTAACCGCTTCACTGGTGTCGGCCTGAATGGTATTTACCAAGCCTTCAATCTGTTTGGTCGCATTACCTGCACGTTCTGCTAGTCGTTGCACCTCATCCGCTACCACCGCAAAACCACGACCTGCGTCACCTGCTGTCGATGCTTGAATCGCTGCATTTAACGCAAGAATATTGGTCTGGTCCGCAATTTCTGTAATAAGCCCTACGATGTCACCAATTTCCTGTGAAGACTCACCTAATCGCTTAATGCGTTTCGACGTTTCTTGAATAGTCTCACGAATATTTTCCATCGAGCCAATTGTATCTCTTACTACTTGCGCACCTTTCTGTGCTATATCTACCGACTGCTGCGCTACTTGCGCAGAGTTATCCGCGTTTTCAGATACTGTTGACATCGAGTCCGCCATCTCGGTAATAGCCGCACTTGCCGATGCAATTTCACGCGCCTGTTTATTTGAAGCCTCAGCAAGTTCTATCGCTGTTTTCTGCGTTTTTTCTGTCGATAACGAAACTTCCGATGCTGTGTTGTTGATTGTCGTCACCAGTGTACGTAAAGCATCGATGGTGAAATTCACAGAATCCGCAATCGCCCCCGTAATTTCTTCGGTTACCGTTGCATGCAAGGTTAAATCACCATCCGCCAGATTAGCCATCTCATCGAGTAAACGAAGAATAGCACGCTGGTTTCTACGGTTACTTTCCAACGCATTTTCTTCACGTTGTCGAGCGTCTTTCAATAGAAGAAGACCACCGATAACAATTAACACGACGACAATACCACCAAAACCAATACCTATTAGTAAGATAATATCGAGCTCATCACCTTGTGCAATGATTTTCCCCTGAAGTGTTTCAATTGATTTAAGCATGCGTTCGGAGCCACTGCTCACTCGGCCCGTTGCTGCTTTCACTTTAAATAGTGCAGGTGACAACTCAAGTATACTGGCTGCATTATCATTCACTGCACTGATTAACGGTGCTATTTCACGCAGTTTTGCACTGGCTGCCTTATCGGTAACCTTATCAATACGTAAACCTTTAGAGCCTTTCATTAAACCTTCAAGTACCTGACCAAACAATACCGCAGCTCGACCAAATCTGTCTGCTGCCTCCACCGCGTTGTTACCACCAGCAAGTACCTGATTCAGATTGCTCTGAATACGCTGAGACAACATCATCTGTCGCGATGCCAGATAAATTTGTCTAGGCGGTGCATTCTTTTTAATCAATATACCCACGACTTCATCTGAATAAGTCAACATTTGAGGGATATAACTTTCGATAACCTGGTGCAAATCATTAACTTCTATAACCGATGACCGGCCATTCAATATCACGTCAACATCTTTACGATATTTACGCCAATCAGCATCTACAGAATTAAGCGCTAGCAATTGCTGCTCTGGCAACGCATCTGTTTGTTCATCACCTGAACGCAAGGTGGCTATAATTGCATCAAAACCTCGTCTGGCTTTTGCCAAGTTATCAAAAGCTTTTACATTACCTGACGATGTTTTCAACGAATAAGTCGTCATCTTCTGGGATAATAATAACTGGTCGGAAGATAACTCGACATGGCGCTGTAACGTGGCACGTTTATCACCGACATACACCAGACTTCCCAACATAAGAATAATGAAGATTGATAGCAACACACCGATAATTAATAACGATTTACCTGTTGCGATACCCTTTTTTCCTACACTCATAAGACCTTATCTCCAATCAACATAACCCGTCATCTCACATCGTTGACGTATTAGTGATCTATATACTTACTGTTAATTTTTTATTGTTTACTATCTTTTTTGTTAGCTGCTATAAAGACACATGCGCAAAACGCTCATCTTGTATCAACTCTTTAATATCTAATACTGGCCAATGCTCATCAGCCTGTTTAAAGGCACTATCCACATATGGCGTAATTTTTTCATGTATCTCAGGTATGTCTGTTGTCAGATCACTCTTTCTAAAATGCCGCATACCATAAACTTCTTCAACGACTAGACCCGTA
>JAESSQ010000285.1 GCA_016764035.1 Gammaproteobacteria bacterium | reverse complement strand
TAAAGATGGCCGTATAACGTTTATGAATCCTGCTGCATTACAGGTATTGGGTCTGCATGATGTTAAGCCAATGCTTGGTGTGAGCGCAAAGGATGCCTTTCATGTTAGTCATCAGGAGGACGGGTGCGACTTGTTACAGGACTCCTATTTTTCAGGCAAAAAACTTATAGGCTGCGAAACCCAGTTTCGCCACCAAAGTGGTAAAGAGATTCCGGTGGACTGCACTGTGCATCCTTTGAATGTTAATGAAAAACAGCAAGGATCGGTCATCGCTTTTCGTGACATCTCTGAACGTAGGATGATGGAAGAACAACTACGATGGCAAGCAACACATGATTTTCTAACCGGGTTATTTAATCGTCGATATTTTGAGGGTTTTCTGGAAAAACAAATTATAAAATTCATCGCTCCAATGGCATGAGTGCGCTTATCTATCTTGATCTTGATCGTTTTAAATATGTCAACGATACAGCTGGTCACGAGGTGGGTGATCAACTGTTAGTTGATCTAAGTCAGGTAATTACAAAACATATCCGGGTAGATGATATTGCGGCAAGAATAGGTGGTGACGAGTTTGCGGTCGTATTACGAGACGTTGACAAAATACGGCAGTAACTATTGCTGATGAGATAAGAACGCTGTTATCGAACTTACGTGTACACCATGATGAGAAAACGTATGAAGTTAACGCCAGTTTTGGTGTGGCATTGTTGGACGACCCTAATGCCAGTGCCGGTGATGTTATGGCGAACGCTGATATCGCCTGTCATATATCGAAACGAATGGGTAGAAATCAAACCCATTTGTATGAAAAAAGCAGTGATGAAAGAAATGTTATGGGCAGTGAACTTGGCTGGTCAACGCGTATTAAAGATGCTTTGGAAAAAAATAAATTTGTCTTGCACTTTCAGCCGATTATGCGGATGAAAGATATCGATTTTATTAATTTACCGGCACAGGATGGTGTTTTATGGCAGCGTCATTTAGATGATGGCGAGCAGATATACAGTTATGAAGTGCTGGTCAGGATGATGGGTGATGACGATGAGATTCATTATCCTGATAGTTTTATACCCACCGCCGAGCGTTTTAACTTAATGACAGATATCGATATGTGGGTATTGGAAAATGCCTTGCAGAGCGTTGTCGCTACTGGTTTAGCGGGTAATAACATACGTTTGTCGATTAACCTGTCAGGGAACACGGTCGATTGTGATGATTCGTTGCAGAAGATGAAGTCGTTGATTGAGCAGTATGGCGTAGCTCCAGAGACGCTTACGTTCGAGATCACAGAAACCAGTGCCATTTCAAATATTTCAGACGCTAATACTTTTATCGAAGAGTTAACAAAAATCGGTTGCCGTTTCTCGCTGGATGATTTTGGTTCCGGTTTTTGTTCGTTTGCACAGCTAAAAAATCTGGCGACTGATTTTGTTAAAATTGATGGTCAGTTTGTTAAGAACATGGCAAGAGGTGCAACGGACAGAGCGATAGTAACCGCAATGAATGATGTGGCGCATTCATTAGGTCGGTTTACGGTTGCTGAATATGTTGAGAGCCCGGAAATCGTAAGGTTGTTAAAGATTTGTGGGGTGGATAAAGTGCAGGGGCATTACATTTCCAAATCATTAACAGAGTTATGGTGAAGTAATGTGATTAAGTTGCATAAAAGTAAGCCATGAGCGTGTCGTCAGTCTATCCAATTTTTTGGTTGTAAATAATAGTTATAGAGTTTTTCTTCTTCGGAGTTCTTTTCGATTTTTTTGTTGTATTCAAAATGCACAATGGGTGGCAATGACATCAGTATTGATTCTGTGCGGCCGCCGGTTTGTAAGCCAAACAATGTTCCTCGGTCATAGACGAGATTGAATTCTACATAGCGGCCACGACGATACAGTTGAAAAGTACGCTGTTGTTCGGTGTACGTTGCATGTTTTCTACGTTGCACGATAGGTAGGTACGCGTCGAGGTAATGATCGCCTACGCTTTTCATAAACGCGAAACTTTTGCTGAAGCCTGCTTCGTTGAGGTCATCAAAAAATAATCCGCCAATGCCACGTTGCTCGTTACGGTGTTTTATGTGGAAATATTCATCGCACCATTTTTTGTATTTGTTGTAAGTTCCATTACCAAACGGGTCGCAGGCTTTTTTGGCGATGGTATGCCAGTGTGTGCAATCTTCATCAAAGCCATAATAAGGCGTCAGATCAAAACCGCCGCCAAACCACCAAACAGGTTTTTCATTTTTTTTGGTCGCGATAAAAAAGCGCACATTAGCATGTGATGTTGGCATCATTGGGCTTTTGGGATGTATAACTAACGAAACGCCCATCGCCTGAAATTGTCGACCAGCCAGTTCTGGGCGATGTGCGGTTGCGGACGTGGGCAGCTCGTTGCCAGTCACATGTGAAAAGTTAACGCCGGCCTGTTCGAAGATTGCACCATTATTGAGTACACGCGTTATGCCGCCACCATTACCTGTTTCTCTTTGCCATTCATCAACGATAAAGTTTTCTTTACCGTCTTCTTGCTCCAGTGTTTCACAGATTTTTTTTTGCAGTGATATCAGATAGGCTTTGACGGCATCTATGTCGGGCTGGTCTTCAGTATTCATTTTTTATCATTAATCTCTTAATACGAAATTATCGCATAGTCGAATTATTTTTGACGGTTTTGCGATGAGTTTTTGATTAGTCGCGAGTATTTTATCGATAGTGTGTGTGAAGTATTTATGTATGTCGAGGCTGTTTTTTGCAGGTGGTTTTCCCGAAATGTTGGCACTGGTGGAAATAATGGCGTGTCCTAAAACATCGCATAGTTTTTTTACTATCGCATTATCGCTTATTCGAATGGTTAATGTGTGTTCCAGGCTGGTAAGCCATGCGGGAGCCTGTTGGTTTGCATCGACGACCCAGCTGGTTGGTTCGCATGCCTGTGTAATCATGTGTTTCTGTGTACCGTTTATATTTATCAGTGGTGTTATCTGGTCGATATGTCCGGCAAGTAAGATAAAATGTTTGCTTGGCGGGCGACGTTTAACTCTGTTGATATTTTTGACAGCGCGAGCATTATAGGGGTTGCAGCCAAGACCATATAAGGTTTCGGTGGGGTAGGCGATAATACCGCCGCATCGAATAATGTGCGCAGCATGGCGAATCGAGAATTCACTTGCCACGTGATTTTACTCTTTTAACGTTTTTTTCTTTACTGCCTTTTTTTTGACAGTTTTCTTTTTGCTAGCTTTTTTCTTCGTGGTTTTTTTCTTAGCGGCTTTCTTTTTAGTTACTTTTTTCTTGGCAACCTTTTTCTTTTTACCGCGTCGGAAGGGTGCCGCCGCCAGTAGTTCTTCGCATTCCTTTTGAGTCAGCGATTTAGGTTCTTTATCTTTGGGGATTTTGGCGTTTTTCATGCCGTCGGTAATGTAGGGTCCCCAGCGACCATTTAATACCTCAATGTCTGTGCCTGGAAAATTTTTGATGTGTTTGTTGGCATCAAATTCTTTTTTTGCTTTGACTAGTTCCATCGCCTGTTCAAAGGTGATGTTATAAGGGTCGATATCTTTATCTTGATATTCCTTATTAATGGAAACGAACTTGCTCGCATATTTTACATAAGGACCAAAGCGTCCATAGTTGGTCGAGAGTGCTTCGTCTTCGTCAGTTTTCCCCAGGTCGCGTGGTAGCGTCAGCAGGAAGTAAACATCATCCATGGTGATGTCAGCCATTTTTTGACCGGGACGCAGGCTGGCAAACCGAGGTTTATCTTCATCGTCTTTGTCGCCGATTTGTACGAACGGGCCATAAGGCCCCATGCGAACAGAGACGGGCTTGCCGCTTTCTTCATCGGTACCGATGTGGCGCGACTGAGCTACGTCAGCGCGACTGACGTTTTCTTCGATGTGGTCGACGGTTTCTTTGAATGGCGTCCAGAATTTTTCGAGCAGGGGTACCCAATCTTTTTCGCCGCGCGCGATATCGTCCAGTTCATCTTCAAGCGCAGCAGTGAATTCATAATTGACGTATTTGGTAAAATACTCGGTAAGGAAGCCGTTAACAATACGACCGATGTCTGTCGGTGTGAAGCGACGACTCTCTAGTTCGGCATAGTTACGATTAACCAGTGTGGAGATAATGTTCGCGTATGTCGAAGGTCGACCAATGCCATATTCTTCTAAGGTTTTAACCAGGCTGGCTTCAGTAAAGCGCGGTGGAGGTTCGGTGAAATGTTGCTCATTTCGTATCGCCAGCAGGTCAATCTTTTCGCCTTCTTTTAATTCGGGTAGAAGTTTTTCTTTGCTATCATCTGCCTGGTTATCATCATTGCTTTCCATATAGACAGACATGAATCCCGGAAATTTAATGGTCGAGCCTGAGGCGCGAAAAGTGTTGCCGTCACCGCAGCCGAGTTCGACGCTAACGGTGTCTAAGGTGGCATGCATCATTTGGCATGCCATGGTGCGTTTCCAGATTAATTGGTACAGTGCAAACTGATCGGGGTTAAGTTTATCTTTAATTTCTTTTGGTATATGTAATACAGACGTTGGCCGTATTGCCTCGTGCGCTTCCTGCGCGTTTTTTGATTTGTTTTTGAATACGCGTTTTTCATCAGGTAAATTATCTTTACCGTAACGTTGCGCTATCAGGCCTCGTATTTCATCGATAGCTTCGTCTGCAAGGTGTAACGAGTCGGTACGCATGTAGGTAATTAAGCCGACGGTTTCGCCGCCTAGATCAATACCCTCGTAGAGGTTTTGTGCTGTACGCATGGTGCGCTGGGTAGAAAAACGAAGTTTTCTCGCAGCTTCTTGCTGTAGTGTCGATGTGGTAAAGGGTGCGGACGGGTTGCGTTTTCGCTCTTTCTTTTCAACTTTATTTACGTGTAATTTACCGTTGGCAGCTTTTACTAAGGTGTCTCTGGCGGCCGTGGCGGTATCTGTATCGGTGATACTAAACTGCTTTATCTTTTCGTTGTTGTATAAGTTTAACTTGCTTAAAAAAGGCTGTTCACCTTTTTGCACATCGGCTTCGATGGTCCAATATTCTTTGGGGTCAAATGCTTCTATCGCAAGCTCGCGTTCGACAATTAAACGTAATGCAGGGCTTTGTACACGCCCGGCAGAGAGACCACGCTGCACTTTTTTCCATAGCAAGGGTGACAGGTTAAAACCAACCAGGTAGTCCAGGGCGCGTCGTGTCTGTTGCGCATTGATCAGGTTTATTGAAAGCTCCCCCGGGTTGTTGATGGCTTCTTGAATGGCGCGTTTGGTGACTTCGTTAAAAGCAACGCGATGAACATTCTTGTCTACCAGCAGATTTTTTTCTTTTAGTAGTTCGTATAAGTGCCATGATATGGCTTCGCCTTCGCGATCTTGGTCAGTTGCGAGATAAAGCGTATCGGCTTTTTTTAAAAATTTAATTATTTTATCGACGTGTTTTTCATTTCTTTCGATGATTTGATATTTCATCTCGAAATTATTTTCAGGGTCGATAGCGTTTGCTTTGGGAATTAGGTCACGTACGTGACCATACGAAGCAAGTACTTTGAAGTCTTTACCTAAGTATTTTTCGATGGTTTTCGCTTTGGCGGGCGATTCTACGATAACAAGGTTTTTGCTCATACGGTATCTGTTGGGTTATCCCGGTTCGTGGTCAATTAACGCTTAGTGTATATAGTCGATGCTTTCATCAAAGATAAAGTCTTCCATCAAGGCGAGTGCGTTTTCTTCGCCAGGACGTGAGTGTAGCACTATCATAATGATCCACTTTAATTGTTCTGCATCGAGTTGGTGTCCCAGTGCGACTACACGGTCGAGTATTAGTTCACGTGTAATGGGCGTGAGAATTGTTGCCTGTTCGAGAAAGTTTAAAAAACCAATGCTTTCGATGCTGATGAGTTTTTTTTCTTCTTCACTGTATATACGTGTGCTGGTCGCTTTTACGGTAATGGGCTGTTTGTAGTTATGCACTTCGGCTAAATCTTCCAGCCAGTCAAATGCCTGATTGATCTCTGTATTACGAAAGCCCATCTCTTCAAGGCGAAGTTGTATGTGGCCACGATCTGCAGCCAGGCCTGTATTGTTTTGTTCTTCATCGTCCAAATAACGTTCGAATAAGAACATTAAAACGTCAACGACGGATTGTTTTATTATCATGAAAAAAGTCTCGTGTATCTTGTGATTTATTATTTCGCCATTTACCGGTGTATATGTCACGGTATAAGTTAGCGTTAGCTAACATTGGTGTAGCGGCCGCTCTGGCATACGACTATCCCTTCAAGCTCGAGTATTAATAGCATAGAAGCGACTTCAGCTGCGTTAAATTGACTACGAACTACAAGTTCATCAATGCTGGCAGGTTCATACGCGAGGCATTTGAGCAGTTTTTGGTGATCCAGGTCAAGTGCCGGTTGCAGTTCTTTAGTATTTTCCTCAGCATTGTTGCAAGTTTTTTCGGTCTGACTGATGGTCTGGTGACTTGGGATGCATAATTCTTAGAGGATATCGTTAGCCGTTTCTACCAGCTTGGCGCCTTGACGTATAAGTTGATGACAGCCGCGAGCCATCGGGTTATGTATGGAACCGGGAATGGCAAAAACCTCTCTATTTTGTTCGATGGCATACCTTGCCGTGATTAATGAACCACTTTTTTGTGCGGCTTCCACGACCAAGGTGCCCAGTGTTAGTGCGCTAATTAAACGATTCCTGCGTGGAAATAAGCCAGGCAATGGCTGCGCGCCAATAGGCATTTCAGAAATGACTGCACCATTCTCGCTTATATCCTGTGCAAGCTGTTGATGTTTTGCCGGGTAGACGATGTCCAGTCCATGTGCGACTACAGCGATGGTACCCGCCAGTCCTTGTAAGCCGCCTTCGTGGCTGGCGCCGTCGATACCGCTGGCAAGTCCGCTGGTAATTGTTATGCCAGCATTGGATAAGTATCTGGAAAATTCAATCGCGTTATTACGGCCGGCGGCGGTTGGGTTGCGTGTGCCGACAATCGCTAATTGAGGTTGTGCCAGAAAATCCGTGTCCCCCCTTATATAGAGTATAGGTGGTGCATCGGCCAGGTCTTTGAGTTTTTCTGGATAGCGCGTATCAAACAAGGTGATGATGTGGTGGTTGTCTGCCTGTAACCAGTGAAGGTCAGCGCTTATATCTGGTTTTGACTGGTTGGTGATGGCCTTTGCTATTTTTGTATTAATTGCACTAAGTTGTGAATAACTGGCGTTAAGCGTCGCTTGAGCTGTGCCAAATGTATTTAGTAGCGTATGAAAAGTGGCGTTGCCAACGCCCGGTGTATGTCGCAGAGTGAGCCAGCTTTCGATTGAGTCTTTGCTGGTGTCTGGGTTTTTACTTGCTGCATCCTTTGCAGTTTTTGTGCTGTTATTCGTCCGTGTAGTCATCCATGAATATTACACGAATATTACCCTGAGGCTAGTTGCATCTAAATTGGTGTGTGGTTTTTTAGGTTAATATTTTGGGCGTTTGACGAGATCGTTATTGTGAATGACACGCCTTGATTCCATGGTTAATGCGTAGCTGACACGGTCAAATACTTTAAAAAGCATGATTAATCCGCTGCGTTCACTGGGTAGCTGTATAGGTTCGCTGCGACGGGTATCAAATCGATCATGTACGATATCGCCTTGAGTATAAGTAGCAAGCAGGTGACCGACTTCCATACCATCGAGTTCGCCTTTGTTGATAACCACTATCTGGTATTGGGCAACACCGAATAAGGCGTCATACAATGAAATTACCTGTGCGTTGATTTCTTTTTCAGGCACATGTGGGAAAAACAGGTTTTCCAGTTTACTTTTGTCTTCTGGTAATAAGCGGTCGCCGATTAAGACTTCACGTGCAGCATAGGTTATTTCACCCGAAGCAGGATCGCCGTATTCACTTATGTGCACATCACCTGAATATTTGGCTTCATAGCCTAATAGTTCATTAGTCGTTGGGTCGCGTAGTTCGTCACCGGGTTTGAATACCGAAAAGCGCACACGTTCTTTATCAATTTCGCCTCGTACATAAACACGGCTACCCGTGCCGAGGATTAGGTGTTTTTCGTCACTGCCTATTATACGTGGTGCATCGTCCAGCTGTTGCTTGGTTACAACACGAGGTTTGCTTAAAAACTGTCTGATAGCATCACCAGGAATACTAGGAATACTTGCCTGCAGTGATTTTGTGCGGATACTAGGGCTTAGTTTTTTAACAGGTAGGCCGTTTTCGTTACTGCTTTGCGAAATGGCTTTATGTTGTGATTCATTGACAAGTATCTGCGGTTGGCCATTGACATAGACCAGCGTCAAAATGTCGCCTGGGAAAATCAGGTGAGGGTTTTGTATCTGTGTGTTTTTCGACCAAATTTCTGGCCAGTACCATGGGTCCTGTAGAAAGAGGTTAGAAATATCCCATAAGGTGTCACCTTTTTTGACGGTGTACTGCCGTGGATGAGCGGTTTTAACGCGAATTTTTTTTATTGGCGCTGTGTTAACGGCGGCGACTGCTGGTGTTTCTGCTTCCGTTTTAATTTCTGGACGAGGTTGTTGTGTGCTACAGCCTGTAATCAATCCAGTGGTTACGGTAAGTAGCCCTAGAAGCATGAAAAAGGGTACAATAATACCTGTCTTGGGAGTATTTACGTTGTTCATTTTTATTTTTATTCCCCGGGTTTTCTGCCCTTGGTGTCCGTACATTATTTTAGGTTGTTTTTGTTGTTAAATGGGCAGTGAGTTTTTACTATTTTTAATAAATTTAGTAGATAAACTTCGATTGCGCTTGATGCTAAGAGCAAGTTAAGTTTTTCAATGAGTGTAGCAGAAATAATAATAGACGTGCCAATTGGTCACGTTTTCAACTAACATTATCGGCTGAAATATAGATTGGTTTTTTATTAATGCCCTCAGTCAAGATTAAAAGATTTTATGGCAATACTCGATATAATATATTACCCAGATAAACGTCTTCGAACCATAGCTAAACCCGTGAAAAAGGTGGATGATGACATCAAAAAACTGGTGGATGACATGTTTGAAACCATGTATGTCGCACCGGGTATAGGTTTGGCTGCGACCCAGGTTAATGTGCATAAGCAGGTGATCGTTATCGATGTGTCCGAGCATAAAGATCAACCCCTGTGTCTGATCAACCCGGTTATCATCGCTGAAGAAGGCAGTGAAAGTAGTGATGAGGGATGTTTGTCGGTGCCCGAAATATATGAAACCGTTCAGCGTGCTGCAAAGGTCACGGTTAAAGCGATGGATCAAAATGGAGATGAATTCACCCTGCAGGCCGATGAAATGCTGGCGGTGTGTATTCAGCATGAAATGGATCATCTAGTAGGTAAGCTGTTTGTCGATTATTTATCGCCATTAAAACTTCAGCGTTTGAAAAAACGCCTGCTTAAAAACATGCGTGAAGAACAACGTGCGCTTGGTTAATCTATGATGTTGTCATGGGTTTACATATAAATTTCTAACGACTACTTACGACCATTGATTACTTTTAAAAAATGAATAAGCCTTTGCGTATTATTTATGCCGGCACGCCGGCTTTTTCTGTTGCTGCGCTGCAAGCGTTAATATCATCTTCGTATGATGTGGTTGCCGTGTATACACAACCGGACCGCCCGGCAGGTCGAGGCCGAGGTATGCAGGCGTCACCGGTTAAAGAAAAAGCATTGGAATATGATATTTCTGTTTTTCAACCAGCTTCATTAAAAGACGAACAGGCACAGGCACAATTAAAAGCATTGGCCGCCGATCTGATGATTGTTACGGCCTATGGTTTGTTACTGCCGCCAGCGGTTTTGCAAGCGCCTCGTTTGGGTTGCATAAATATACATGCCTCGTTGTTGCCGCGTTGGCGTGGCGCTGCACCCATACAGCGTGCAATTTTAGCCGGTGATAACAAAACAGGCATCACTATAATGCAGATGGATGAAGGCCTGGATACAGGTGATATGCTGGCGGTTGCTGAGTGTGAGATAAGTGATAGTGATACCGGGTCAAGCTTGCATGATACGTTGATGGTGTTAGGTGCAAAAACGCCGTTATCGGTATTGCCTGCGATAGCGGATCAAACGCAAGATAACGAAAAACAAAACAATGCAGCTGCCTGTTATGCCTCCAAGTTGGATAAGTCGGAAGCGAAGATAAACTGGTCGTTATCGGCTGAAGAAATTAACCGTGCCATAAGAGCATACAACGCATGGCCAGTGGCGTACTGTACCTACCTAAAGAAAGCCAAGCCTTTAAAGTTGCGGCTATGGATGGCCGAGGTTCTTGTTGATGCAAATCTAGCGGCTAATACCATGCCGGGCGAAATTATTGCTGAATCGGCGCAGGGGATTGATGTGGTGACAGGCAGCGGCGTGCTTCGAATTAAGCACTTACAGGCCGAAGGAAAACGGCGAATGCCAGTGGCATATTTTTTAAATGCAAACACATTACTGCATCAAATTTTAACGTGATGTTATGAATAACGCATCTGACAAAAGTGCTCGCGCCATCAAGAAGTCGTCTAAGCGTCATGCTAAAAAGACAAGCGTTAGCGCAGCAAGGCTAACGGCGTTAAAAACATTAATACAGGTTTTTAATGGTAGATCATTGTCGGCCGTGCAAGCTCAAACCATCGATAAACTTGATGATGCGAGAGATCGCGGTCTGGCCAATGAGATAGTCAACGGCGTATTACGTTGGCGTTGGCAATTAGAGGCGTTTACCTCGTTGCTAATGGAAAAAACACTAAGGCCTAAGGATTTTGATGTGCAGCTGGTTTTATGGCTGGCCTTGTATGAGATAAAAGAGTGTCGGGCGCCAGACTACGCCATTATTAATGACGCGGTTGAATTGGTGAGATTGCCCGATGGCAAAAGACCCGGTAAAAAATGGGCGGCAGGATTAGTCAATGCGGTGTTGCGCCGATTCGTGCGTGAACAAGAAAAGCTGGTGGCGTCTATTCGAGATGGTCAAGCCATCTATTCGCACCCGCGCTGGATATTGGAAAAAACAAAAGCTGATTGGCCGAAAGACTGGAAGCAAATTCTAGAAGCCAATAATCAGCGCCCTGCATTCTGGTTGCGAGTGAATGCGCTGCAATACAGTGCTGAGCAATATCAAGCATTACTTGCAGAAAGTGATATTGCATCGGATATTACTGCCTTATCTGGTGTTGACCATGCATTAAAACTGCATGCTGGTCTCGATGTACGCACCTTGCCAGGTTTTGAAAATGGTACCGTTTCCGTGCAAGACGTAGGCGCGCAATTGGCAGCAGCTTTACTGAATGTAACGGCAGATAATCGGGTGTTAGATTTATGTGCTGCGCCTGGGGGCAAAACTTGCCATCTTCTCGAGCGGCATTCGGCGATGGACGCGTTAACAGTTGTTGAGCTTGAAGAAAAAAGAATGTTACGTGTGCGTGAGAATCTGCAACGTCTTAAGCTTGCGTCCAGGGTCGAATTAATTGTGGCTGATTCCTGTGCATACAAGCAATGGTGGAATGGTGTGCAGTTCGATCGAATACTTATCGACGCACCATGTTCTGCCAGTGGCGTGATTCGTCGTCATCCAGACATTAAAACGCTACGTCGTGACACAGATGTAGCAACATTGGTGGCGTTGCAGTCAGAGATATTGTCATCAGCATGGCACATGCTTGCGCCAGAAGGTGAGCTGCTTTATGTGACTTGTTCCGTTTTTAAAGATGAAAATCAACATCAGATAAAAAACTTTCTGTCGCAAAATAATGATGCTGTCGAGATTGTAATAGATGCTGGCTGGGGAAGGGCGTGTGATTTTGGGCGGCAGTTATTACCCGGTGAGCATGATGCTGATGGGTTTTATTTTTGCCGTATTAAAAAGAGGTTGTAAACGTTGGTTGGCTAGTGCTTTTCGCTGAGTTTGAAAAGTATGGTGTCATTTGATGCAGTACATTCACGGCGATTACTGACATTACTCCAGGCAATAATCAATATGTATTTCACCCTTGGCGATGCACTGAAATTGTTCCAGACAATTTTCAGCATACACTCCATCCATGGAGATGCACTGAAATTGTTCCAGACAATTTTCAGCATATACTCCATCCATGGAGATGCACTGAAATTGTTCCAGACAATTTTCAGCATATACTCCATCCATGGAGATAAGAATGAAATGTTTTTTCTTTAAGCGTAAACTTCGGCCTATGAAAAATTGCGTGTTTTCTTAAAAGCGACTAGCCATGAATATAATTATTTTAGGCGCAGGTCAGGTCGGAGCAAATGTAGCGGAAACTTTAGCTTCGGAAGCTAATGACATAACGCTGGTCGATATCAATGCTGAACTGCTGCATGATTTAAGCGATCGTCTCGATATACAAACCGTTGTTGGTCATGCGTCTCATCCGGATGTATTAAAAAAAGCCGGTATCAGTGACGCCGATATGTTGCTTGCTGTAACTAACAGTGACGAGACCAACATTGTTGCTTGTCAGATTGCGCATAGCATGTTTCATACGCCTACCAAAATCGCCCGTGTTCGGTCTGACGAATATTTAAAGTATGAAGAACTGTTTAATAATAATGTTTTACCCATCGACGTTTTAATCAGTCCTGAACAATTAGTCGCAAAACATATTCAACGTTTGATTGAGTACCCAGGGGCGTTTCAGGTACTGGACTTTGCTGGCGGTCGCGCTCGCATGCTTGGCGTAAAAGCTTATTATGGTGGGCCACTTGTTGGCCATGAAATTGCAGATTTAAAAAAGCATATGCCAGGCGTTGATTCGCGTGTGGCGGCCATCTTTCGCCGTGGTAAAGGTATCGTACCTGACGGCCATCAGGTGATCGAAGCGGACGATGAGGTTTTTTTTATCGCGGCAAAAAAAGATATCCGTGCAGTGATGGCAGAGTTACGAACACTGGATAAACCTATCAAACGTATTATGTTGGCAGGCGGTGGCAATATCGGTAAACGCCTGGCAAAAGCACTGGACAAAAAATACAATGTAAAGATTATCGATCGTAATTTAAAGCGTATCGAAGAGATGTCTCGCGATTTAAGTAATACCATTGTTTTACATGGTGATGCCGCAGATGAAGATTTGTTGCTTGAAGAAAACGTCGATCAGATGGATGTTTTTTGTGCGTTAACGAATGATGATGAGGCTAATATTTTATCTTCAATGTTAGTTAAACGATTGGGTACACGAAAAGTAATGTCCATCATTAATCGTCATGCTTATATTGATCTAATGGAAAGTGAGGGCACTATTGATGTTGCTATTTCGCCACAACAAATCACGATAAGTGCGCTGTTGGCACATGTGCGTCGTGGTGATGTGGTGGCTGTACATTCATTGCGAGGCGGCGCGGCGGAAGCCATTGAAGCTATCGCGCATGGTGATAGTGCAAATCATAAAGTTGTAGGTAAAACGGTAGAGCAGCTTGACTTGCCGACAGGTACAACCGTAGGCGCCATTATTCGCGGTGACGAAGTATTGATGGCACATCATGATATCGTTATCGAGAATGAAGATCATCTCATTTTGTTTTTACTGGATAAAAGTAAATTCCATGCCGTTGAAAAGCTGTTTCAAGTTGGCGTGTCGTTTTTCTAGGTAGCTATGCACACAGCGATCATACAGCGCATTATGGGGCAGTTTTTAATGCTGTTCAGCTTTACGTTATTGCCACCTATTTGTATTGACCTTCTTTATCAGGAAGATGCTGCACAGGCATTTTTTTATAGCTACCTGCTTCTCTTAACTGTTGGCTTCTTATTATTTTTACCGGTAAAAAACACTAAAAGTGATCTGCGATTGCGAGATGGTTTTGTTGTCGTGGTCTTATTCTGGATGGTTTTAGGTTTTGCCGGTGCGTTGCCTTTTTATCTGTACGAAAGTTTAGCTATTAGTATTCCTGATGCATTGTTTGAGTCGATTTCAGGTTTAACCACCACGGGTGCTACCGTGCTAGTGGGGCTAGATGCTTTACCGCATAGTATTTTGTTTTATCGCCAGGAGTTACAGTGGCTGGGCGGCATGGGTATTATCGTATTGGCGGTTGCTGTCATGCCAATGCTAGGTATCGGTGGCATGCAGTTATATAAAGCCGAAGCACCTGGTCCAGCAAAAGGCAGTAAATTGACGCCGCGTATTGCAGAAACCGCAAAAGCGCTTTGGTATATTTATTTTGGTTTAACGGTTGCCTGTGCGGCGGCGTACTGGGTAGCCGGAATGAGTTTGTTTGATGCCGTTGCTCATAGTTTTTCAACGGTGGCTATCGGCGGTTTTTCGACTCACGATGCCAGTATGGCTTATTTTAATAGTCAAACGATAGAAATTATTGCCATGGTTTTTATGTTTTTAGGTGCAGTAAATTTTGCTTTACACTTTTCCGTTGCACGTTCAAAAACGTTGATGCCTTATCTTAGAGACTCAGAATTTGTCTTGTACGCTAGTTTATTGATAATAATTTCGTCGCTGAGTGTATATGCCTTGTATAGCCAGTCGGCTAATCATGATTTTTGGACAGCGTTTCGTGAGGCGACTTTTCAAGCCATATCAATTGCTACAACCACCGGTTTTGTTACTGCCGATTATGCAAGTTGGCCGGTTTTTATCCCGGTGCTTTTATTGTTCGCAAGTTTTATAGGTGGTTGTGCTGGCTCAACGGGAGGCGGTATGAAGGTGATTAGAGTGTTGCTGTTGATAAAGCAGGGTCAGCGAGAAATTATGCGGCTGATACACCCGAGTGCGCATGTCACAGTTAAAATTGGTAAGCAGCCGGTGAAGAATTCTATTATCGATGCCGTCTGGGGTTTTTTTGCGGCCTACGTGGCATTGTTTGCATTGATTATGCTGGTGCTAATGTTTAATGGACTGGATCAGGTTACAGCTTTTTCAGCCGTGGCAGCGACCATGAATAATCTGGGGCCGGGGCTTGGTGAGGTTAGTGCTAATTATGCAAGTCTTTCAGATTTCAACAAGTTGTTATTATGTTTTTCCATGATGCTTGGTCGCCTTGAAATATTTACCTTGTTAGTGTTGCTGATGCCAGCGTTTTGGCGTAAGTAACTCTATTTTTTATGAATACCAGAGCTTTAAATACCGATAGATACCGTTTTCGATTGGCGCTCTTGCATCCGCGTTGCTGGTTGACCTGGTTGGGTTTGTTGGCTTTTTTTATCATCACACTGCTACCAATGTTGACCACTGACTGGTTGGCCTGTCGCTTAGGTGATTTTGTCGCAAGCAAGAATCGCAAACGGTTTAACATCGTCAAAAAAAATCTCACCATATGTTTTCCTGAGCAAAATGAGTCAGAAATTGAAAGCATGGTTGGCGAGCATTTTCGGGTGCAATATCGAAGTTTAATGCACTACTTTCTCTTGTGGTGGCGTCCGGCCAGTATTGTCAGAAAGAAACTTTCGATGACAGGGTTTGATAAAGTCGCGAAGTATCAGTCAGAAGGTAAAAATATCATCATCATGCTGGTGCACAGTGTCGGCTTAGAGTTTGCCGTGACGGCTGTTACGCTTGAACAAGAAATAAACGGTCCATTTAAGTCTATGAGAAACCCGGTTATCGACTGGTTAGTAGCAAAGGGTCGCATGCGTTTTGGGCAAAAGCATGGCGTGCAGTTATTTACTCGAGAAGATGGATTAAGGCCGTTGATACGCGAGACACGTGCTGGGAAAGTACTGGTCTATCTGGCGGATGAGGACCTGGGGCGAAAAGCTTCTATTTTTGTTCCTTTTTATGGTGTTCAAAAAGCAACCATTCCTGTGCTTGGCCGATTGGCCAAATCCTGCGATGCTGTCGTGTTGCCGTGTGTGAGTTGTTATGACGCTGCAAACAAGCGCTATTCGATTACGTTATTGCCCGCCATTAAGGATATACCCAGTGGCGATGATGAAAAAGATACATTGGCGATGAATCGAGCCATCGAACAGGTAATCGATTTCTGCCCAGTACAGTACCTTTGGACATTAAGGTATTTCAAAACACGCCCTATGGGTGAGCCATCCATTTATGAATAATCAATCAATAGTTATTGTGTCAAGCGTGACGAAAAGTCGAGAACAGTCTCAGCTGTGCAGGATAAGCTCGTCTTAAAAAAGTTATTAAAAAAACTGAAGCATAAAACGGGTGAGGCTATTCTGCGTTACCACATTATTGAAGGCGGCGATAAAGTTATGGTTTGTCTGTCGGGCGGCAAAGATAGCTATGTAATGCTAGAGCTGTTGATGATGCTGCAAAAGAAAGCGCCCATCGCATTTGAAATAGTAGCGGTTAATCTTGATCAAAAACAACCGGGTTTTCCAGAAAAAGTTTTGCCAAATTATCTGGCTGCACTGGGTATTGAATATCACATTATTGAACAGGATACATATAGTATCGTTATCGACAAAACGCCTGAAGGGAAAACCACCTGTGGTTTATGCTCGCGTTTGCGACGAGGCATCTTATATTCTTTTGCGGAAAAAATAGGCGCCACTAAAATCGCTCTGGGTCACCATCAGGATGACATAGTAGAAACGTTTTTTTTGAACATGTTTTTTAATGCGCAACTAAAAGCCATGCCGCCTAAATTATTAAGTGACAATAAAAAACATGTAGTGATTCGCCCTCCGGCGCTGTGTAAGGAAAAAGATATTGCTGCGTTCTCAGCAATTAGAGAATACCCGATTATCCCTTG
>JAESSQ010000284.1 GCA_016764035.1 Gammaproteobacteria bacterium | reverse complement strand
CACTGTTACCGACCTGGCCGACTACATGATTCTAGATAGAACAACACTTACGCGTAATCTACGCCCGCTCGAGAAACAAAGATTAATCAAAACAGGTGCTGGTGAAGATAGACGTACCCGTATGATTAGCCTAAGCAAAAAAGGCTTAAACAAACTTAAAAAAGCGATCCCATTGTGGAAACAGGCACAGAAAGAAGTCAGCCAATATTTAGGACATAACCGTTTTGATAAATTTTTGAACGAACTTAATTATGTGGAAAAAATGCCCATATAGGTCAGTATTTTTTAAACTAAAAATAGGTGTATATACACTTTAATAGGAGAAATAATGAAACTAAAAAAGCTGTCATCTCGAACAAAATGGAGAGGTCTTATATTCCAGGCAGACTCACCAAACATTCTATATTCCTCGTCGAGTAACTGCAAAAAGTACGCAGTAACTCTCTGTCAGCATGACAATACTTTTTAATTAATAATTAGGTGCATATACACTTATAGGAGAATAAAAATGAGTAACCAACAACAAAGCACAAAAGCCGAAAAATTCTTTAGCCTGGTAACAGGGTGGCCCAAAACCATAATGATAATCGCTTTACTGATTATCATTACTAGCGCTGGTTTTATTCCTACTATCGTTAAAGATACTCGTTCCGACGCCTTCATGCCACCTGATCATCCTGCCTTGGTCTACCAGAAAAAATCGGAAGAAATCTTTGGCCTGAAAGACCCGATGGTTATCGCCATTACCAGCGATAAGCCAACCGGAATATTCACACCAGAATCATTAGCACTGGTCGAGAGGCTAACGGAACAGATAAAAAACATTAACAATATTGATGCTGATCGTGTCACCAGCTTAGCGACAGAAAACGACATCATCGGTACTGAATATGGCATGGAAGTCGAAGCCTTTTTTGAACAAGCACCTGTTACACAACAACAAGCGGATGCGGTACGCACTGCGGTGATGGATTTTCCACTTTATCTCGGCAGTCTGGTAGCACGTGATGGCAGTGCTACCTTAATCGTTGCTGAGTTAATTGATCAAAATGATGCACAGGCGGTGTATCAGGATTTACTGACACTGGTCGATTCGATTAAAACACCGGATGGCATAAATATAGTCGTGGCTGGTGAAGGCGCAGTTAGCGGTTACATGGGTGCATACATCGACTCCGATGCCACCCGTCTAAACCCGATTGCCGGATTAATCATTACCATTATTTTATTCATCGCTTTTAGAACATGGCGCGCAACCATCATCCCTAACATCGTTGTCTTAGGCACTGTCGCCAGCGCACTAGGTGTGATGGCAGGCTTTGGTGTGCCCTTCTTTGTTATCACTAATGCCCTGCCGGTAGTCCTTATTGGTATTGCGGTTGCCGACTCCATCCACATCTTCAGCCAGTACTACGAAGAAGCCGCAGAAAACCCTAACGATTCATCACGTGCTGTGGTGATTCGCACCATGGTTCATATGTGGCGACCTGTCACCCTGACCACTTTCACCACCATGGCCGGGTTTTTAGGTCTGAGTATTTCTGCCGGTATGCCACCAATGCAATATTTTGGCCTGTTCGCCATGTTGGGTGTTGCCGTTGCCTGGATGTTTTCACTTACCGTTGTTCCCGCAGCACTGAGTATGATGAAACTGCATACCAGCAGAAACTTTAAACCTGAGAAGAAGAATGATATCTATGCCGTTGTCATGTCTTCACTGGGACGTGGTGTTATTCGATATCCGATAACCGTCCTGGTGCTTGCCGGCATTATTACCATCACTGGTATCTTCGGTGCCAGCAAATTGATACTTAATGAAGACCGTATCGCAACCTTCCAGGACGATGAAAGAATCGTGTTGGCTGACACCGTCATCAACGCACGCTTTGATGGGGTACATTATCTCGACATCGTGGTTGAAACACCGCAGGCCGAAGATCTGTTCAAACCTGAAAATCTAAAACGTATCGAAGACCTTCAGACATACGCAAACACACTGCCGCATGTGAACGGTTCAACCTCGATTGTTGATTATTTAAAGCAGATGAACCGCGCACTGCATGAAGACAAAAAAGCAGCGTATCAGATACCGAATGATGCAGACTTGATAGCGCAGTATTTCCTGCTGTATTCAGCCAGTGGCGACCCGGACGACTTTGAAGAAGAAGTCGATTACGACTACCGCCTTGCCAATGTTCGCATCCGCATGGACAGTGGTGAGTATCAGGATCAAGTAATTGTTGTCGAAAATGTCGAACGCTACCTACAGTCAACATTCAATGCGACAGAAATCACCGGTAACTTAAGCGGCCGCGTCAATGTCGATTACAACTGGATAAAAAACCTGGGTGAAAACCATGCCGCCAGCGTCATTATTTCACTGTTACTGGTGTGGGCGATGGCATCATTGTCGTTACGCTCTATGGTTGCAGGCTTCTTCACCCTGACACCCGTGGCTTTATCCATCCTGCTTATCTATGCCGTCATGGGTTACACCGGCATCTGGTTAGCTATCGGCACATCCATGTTTGCAGCTATCGCCATCGGATTGGGTGTCGACTTCGCGGTACACACCATTGAACGCCTGATGGTGTTGATTAAAGACAAAGGCCACTCCATCGATGAAGCTATTAGCAAACTCTACCCTTCTACGGGTCGCGCGTTGTTCTTTAACTTCCTGGCACTGGCTTTGGGATTTGGTGTATTAATCAGCAGCGAAGTGGTGCCATTGATTCGCTTCGGCACATTAGTTGCGGTTGCTGTTTTTGTCAGCTTCCTCGCCAGCATGACGGTATTACCTGCATTGATCAAAGTGATAGAACCCAACTTTGTAAAACCGAAGGATACATTAAAAGCCCTGAAAGAGGTCACGGTGAGCTAACCAAACCCATAAACGGTCATCCTGCATGAAGTGACATTCTGAACGATAGTGAAGGATCTTAAAGCCAGAGTAAAAGCAAGATCCTTCGCATACTCAGGATGACAGAAATAACGACACAATTCGCAATGTCATCTTGAACGATAGTGAAGGATCTTAAAAGCCAGTGTAAAAAGCAAGATCCTTCGACTGCGCTCAGGATGACAAACAACACTAAGAGGAACAGTAAATGAACACATTAAAAGTATTAATAACGATACAACTAGCAATTGTCATCCTGAGCGACAGCGAAGGATCTTAAAGGCCAGAGCAAACAACAAAGAGGAGAAAACCATGAACAAACTAAAATTACTAACTGCAACACTGCTACTTATTACAACTCAAACTGTAACAGCCAATACCCCACTCCCAAGCGGCAAACAGATTGCCAACAACATCAATGCCCGCAATGAAGGCATTACGCAATCGCGCAACATGAAAATGATACTCACCGACAAACGTGGCAAACAACGCATACGAGAAACCGTCTCCTACCGAAAATACTTTGGCGAGGAAAAACGCACGGTAATCCATTACCTGAAACCACGCAATGTCAAAAAAACCTCCTTTCTTACCTACGATTACCCCGAAATCGGTAAAGACGACGACCAGTGGTTATACCTGCCTGCCATGCGCAAGGTGAGACGCATCTCAGCCTCCGATCGCGGTGACTATTTCCTCGGTACCGACTTTACCTATGAGGATATAAAAAAAGAAAGCAAAGTAACACTGGAAGATTTCACCCGTAAAACATTACGCGAAGAAGTGTTCGACGGAAACCCTGTTTACGTTATCGAAGCCATTCCTGTTAATGATGAAGTAGCCGAAGAACTCGGTTATGGAAAAATTATTCAATGGGTCGATAAAAACATCTGGATGACACGTAAATCCGAGTTTTTTGACACCCGCGGCAAACGACTCAAAACTACCTTGTTCAAAGATATTAAACAGGTCGATAAAATCTGGACAGCACACCGCCTCGAAGTCGATAACCACAAAACAGGCCATAAGACGGTATTCATATTCAGTGATGTAATCTACGATAAGGGGGTGCGTGATGATTTTTTCACCCAACGTGCGATACGTCGCGGCATCTAACATATTGCTTTTAACTGCCCTGCTGGCTTTTCCTGCAACGGCAGGCTCGCTGATAGAAAACAGCACGTTAAGTACGCGCATCGAAACTGAATGGGGCGTATTAACTAAAGATGCCAGCACGCAAAAGCTACAACTGATGATAGAACCGGAACTGGAAACTGACGTTGGCGAAAATTCACGCATCACTACCATCGTACGTCTACGCATGGATGCAAAAGACAATCTATCACCCGGCGACCATAGCCAGGCAGAACTGCGCGAGTTTTATCTTGATACCACCATCAACGACAGT
>JAESSQ010000283.1 GCA_016764035.1 Gammaproteobacteria bacterium | reverse complement strand
TGTTGGGTGTGTTTACTGGTCTTTATTTATTTGGTCGAAAAAACAACATGTCATTTTTCCAGGTATCAGACTTTATCGCACCGTGGGTGCCGATTGGTCTTGGCGCCGGTCGTATGGGTAATTTCATTAATCAGGAATTATGGGGTAGGCCGATGGAAACTATCATGCCATGGGCGTTTGATTATGGTGACCATATTGCACGCCACCCTTCCTCACTTTATCAGGCATTAACAGAAGGATTATTATTGTTTCTTGTGCTGTGGTGGTATTCGTCTAAACCCAGACCGCTTATGGCGATATCAGCCGTCTTCATGTTCTTTTACGGAAGCTTTCGCTTTATTACCGAATTTTTTAGAATACCCGACTCGCATTTAGGATTCATTGCCTTTGACTGGTTGACCATGGGACAGATTTTATCGATACCTATGATTTTGTTTGGCATGGGTGTTTATTATTATGCAATGAAAAGGGCTGACAGCTAGAGTATTTAATGAAACAGTATTTAGATTTAATGCGCCACGTTCGTGACAACGGGGCAATAAAAGAAGATCGAACAGGCACGGGTACGCTTTCCGTGTTTGGTCATCAGATGCGATTTGATTTGAGTGAAGGATTTCCTATGGTGACCACCAAAAAATGTCATCTAAAATCTATTATTCATGAATTGCTCTGGTTTTTGCGCGGTGATACCAATATAAAGTATCTACAGGACAATGGTGTTCGTATCTGGAATGCGTGGGCAGATGAAGACGGTAATCTAGGCCCGGTTTATGGTTATCAATGGCGAAACTGGCCAGCAGCGAATGGTCAGCATGTCGACCAGATTACACAAATTATCGATCAGATTAAAAATAATCCTGACTCTCGACGTATTATCGTGAATGCTTGGAATGTTGGAGAAATCGAAAACATGGCGTTGCCGCCATGCCATATGATGTTTCAGTTCTATGTTGCTGATGGAAAATTGTCGTGTCAGTTATATCAGCGTAGTGCCGATATTTTTCTTGGTGTGCCGTTCAATATTTCATCGTATGCATTATTGACCATGATGGTGGCTCAGGTCTGTGATCTTGCGCTGGGTGATTTCGTGCATACACTTGGTGATGCGCACCTCTATTCCAATCACCTTGATCAGGTAGAAGAGCAGTTATCACGTAAACCATATCCTTTGCCAGTGATGAAGATTAACCCTGATGTTAAATCGATTTTCGACTATACGTTTGAAGATTTTGAACTGCTGGGTTATGAAGCACATCCGCATATTAAAGGCGCGGTTGCTGTTTAGTTATAAAATTTACCGCAGAGACACGGAGGGCGCAGAGATTTCTCAAATCTTTTACAAGCTTGCACTCTGTTTCTCTTTGGTGATTGTGTTTTAATTTTGAGGTTAATATTAAGTGATCGTTTCAATCATCGCGGCGATGGATAGCAACCATCTTATTGGTAATAAAAATCAGCTACCCTGGCATTTACCAGCAGATTTCGCACATTTCAAATCCGTTACCATGGGCAAACCCATTGTCATGGGGCGTAAAACTTTCGAATCAATCGGTAGGCCGTTACCGGGACGAACGAATATCGTGTTAACGCGAAATCGTTCTGTACGCTATGAAGGGACGATTTGTGTTAGCAGTATTGAGGAAGCCATTGCTGAGGTCGCTGATGCGGATGAGTTAATGATTATTGGCGGCAGCACCTTATATGAAATGCTACTGCCAGAAGTTGACCGTTTGTACATAACGTTTGTCGATGCTGAGTTTGAAGGTGATGCCTGGTTTCCGAAAATTGATAAAAACGTCTGGACGGAAAAGGATTCCATAGTACGTAAGGCTGATGAAAAAAATGCTTATTGCTGCCGCTTTGTCACGTTTGAAAAAAATAATTGAACTAAGCCTTCGCTTATCCGTCATAGTAAATGCAAACCATTTGCAGACTCCCTTTAGAGAGGGCACCTATACGGTGCCCTTTTTTTTACCTGTTTTTCGTGCTTGTTTCGTTGGTTTTTGAGCACCAGGACAGTCGAGTGCAGTGTAAATAAAAGGTCTTTCATCAATTCGTATGGCGGTTAATTTCCCACCCCAAAGACAACCAGAATCTGTTGCGTAGGTATTATTGATACATTTTTCACCGGCGTGTGGCAGGGTGGACCAATGACCAAATAATATTGTATCGTTTTGTGATACGCGGTCAGGCACCTCATACCATGGCATGAGATGTTCGGCTTGACTGCCAGGCGCGCCTTTTGTGCTTAACGAGGTGTTACCCCGTGCATCGCAATAACGTAGTCGTGTCAGTATGTTGGTAATAAAACGGTAGCGTGACCAACCTGATAAGGTATCATTCCAGTTCAATGGTTTGTCACCATACATGTGTTTATAAAAGTTGATGTGGTTATCACTGCGCAGCAAATGTTCTACTTCATTTGCTAGTTCTCGTGTTTTATTGATACTCCACCGTGGGTGAATGCCGGCATGTAGCATCGTAATGTTGTTATCCTCATCGTGGTATAACATATGCTGATGTCGTAACCAGTGAAGCAACTCATCGGCATCGTGTGCACGCAGTAGTTCGTCGAGGGTGTCTTTTTTACCGGATTTTTTAGACGTGTAGGCGGTGGCTAACAGGTGCAAATCGTGATTACCTAATACGGTAACTGCATTATCGCCGAGGGATTTAATATAGCGTAGGGTTTCCAGTGATTTAGGGCCTCGGTTGACAAGGTCGCCACAAAACCAGAGTTGATCACGGTCACTGTTAAATTTAATAAGAGTTAAAAGTTGTTTTAACTCGTCGAAACATCCCTGCACATCACCGATGGCATAGCGCGCCATGGCTTCCTCCGAATGGTGGTTTTATGATTGTTTATGCAACTCTATCAGACGAAACCAACCGTTTGCAAGCGAGGGTTCGTCATGTTCAATTGATAATTCTGGACAAGTCTTTAAAACTTTTTCAAAGACCACATCGGTACGCGTGGCAATATGTCGTAAGAATATACTCAGCGTACGTCTTACAATAGCCAGTTGTCCTGGGCGAATAAATTTGTCGAAGATATAAATACGTCCACCAGGTTTCAGTACGCGGGTAGCTTCTTGTAATGCACGTGCGGAATCAGGTACAACAGCAAGAATAAGGTGCATGATAACAAAATCAAACAAGTCATCTTCAAAGGGTAATGCCTGACTGTCTGCAACCTGAAAGTTAATTGTTAGTGGGTATTTTTTAGCACGTTCTTCAGCGCGCGTTAGCATCGCAGGTGTTATGTCCGTGCCGGTATAGATAGCATCAACAGGTAGGTAGGGGATATCTAAACCGCTGCCGATACCATTTACCAATATTTTTTTACCTGCAGTACTTGTTAAGCGACGGATACTTTTTTTTCGGTATGGGTCGATTGGTCCTGAAACCAACATGTCATAAACAGGCGCCAGTAATGTGTAACTATGTTTTAACGCCATAATTTATAATTGAAAATATTGCAGGTAAAGCAATGTCGTTAATGCAGTGTGTTTGGTGCAGCCAGTTGAAAAGTTGGAATTTCAGCGTCAAATTTCTCGCCAGAATCTGAAATCATTTGGTAACTGCCTTCCATGGTGCCATAGGGGGTATTCATAAAGGTACCTGAGGTATATTGAAAACCTTCACCAGGTTGTAGGTGTGGTTGTTCACCGATGACACCGTCGCCTTTGATTTCCTGAACCTGGCCGTCACCATCTGTTATTACCCAATGGCGAGTTAATAGTTTCGCTGGAATCGAGCCATTGTTTTGAATAGTGACCGTATATGAAAAAACAAAAAGGTTGTTTTTTGGGTCAGACTGCTCCGCGATGTAAGCGGGTTGAACTTTTATATCAATTTTGTTCATAGAATTATCCGCCATACTAGTTGAAAAATTAGTGTTTATTATATCATTTGTAGGTATGTGTATTAACTTATATGATAAGTGGTTATTGTTTTCGAAATCAAAAACTTAGCCTAATAGTTGTTACTGTTAAGCGATTGTGCGGTATAGGTTTACAAAGTCCGATATAGAAAGCTCTTCAGCGCGTTGCGCGGGTGACAGATTAGCTTGTTTTATTTGTTCTACAGAACAGGTATCTTTTAGTGTGTTTTTTAACGTTTTTCGGCGTTGTGAAAAGGCCTGTCTGATGAGCTTTTCATATAAAGAAAAATCGTTTATTTCATTTTCAAATTGTGTGTTTGGTTGTAAGCGAAGGATGGCTGAGGTGACTTTTGGTGCGGGTTCAAAAGCGTAAGGGGGAACCTCGAATAATGCTTGCGTGGTGAAATAAGTTTGTAGCATAACACTAAGACGACCGTAGCTTTTTATTCCCGGCGTAGCAACAATACGGTCAACAACTTCTTTTTGTAACATGAAATGCAAATCATCGATTAGCTGACGATGTTTTAATAATAGAAATAAAACAGGTGTTGAAATGTTATAGGGTAAGTTGCCTACGATACGCAGTTTTTTTACATCGACGGCGTTATTGTTTTTTGTCAGTAATGCATGAAACTCAGGGAAATTAAATTTTAGTACGTCGCATTCATTAACGATGAGTTTAAGTTTATTTTCTGGATTAGCAATGGCGCAGTTTCGTATTAGTTTGGGAATGATATCTCGATCCAGTTCGATAACATTGAGTTGGTCTAGCCGCGACAGTAATGGTTTAGTCATCGCGCCTAGTCCCGGACCGATTTCTATCATAATGTCATCGGCTGCAGGTTGTATGCTATCAACAATATTATTTATGACAGAAGTGTCGACCAGGAAGTTTTGACCAAATCTTTTTTTTGCGAAATGTTGCATAGGTACTCGTGCGTAGTACTTGTTATTGTTTAGCACTGCATCGTAAATTAACAGCCATGTTAATTGCTTCGATTAAGCTGCCGTCATTTGCCCGGCCTGTTGCCGCAAGGTCCAGAGCTGTACCGTGGTCAACCGATGTGCGTATAAAAGGCAGGCCAAGTGTTATATTGACCGCTTTACCAAAACCGCTGTATTTAAGTACGGGTAAACCCTGGTCGTGGTACATGGCGAGTGTTGCATCGGCATGATCTAAATATTTGCTGGTATAGAGTGTGTCGGCAGGTAATGGGCCGATTAAATTCAGTCCTTGTTTTTTTAGATGTTCAACAACGGGGATAATAGTATTTATTTCCTCATCACCAAGATTACCATCTTCACCTGCATGCGGGTTTAAACCGCAGACTAATATTTGCGGTGTTTTTATCCCTGCCTGGTGTTTTAAAAAATCATTTAATATAACGAGAGTCTCTGTAAGTGATTCTTTAGTTATAGCCTGGCTAACCTCTTTTAGTGGTAGATGTGTCGTCGCTAACGCTACACGCAAGCTATTCGTTGCCAGCATCATTACTGGTTTAATAGGGTGTGATGATGAAGCGCGGTCAGCGAGATATTCAGTATGCCCAGTAAACTCAAAACCGGCAGCATTGATTATGCTTTTTTGTACCGGGCCGGTGACCATTGCATCCACTTCATTGGTAACACAAAGATCGCAGGCAAGGTTTAGCATTTGTAATACGTAGGCGCTATTGTCTTTGTTTAATATGCCCGGTGTACACTTGGTCTTTAATTTTAAAGGGATGACATTTAATTTATTGTCGTCATATAACCGACCTAATGTTTTTGTATTGTCGTGTATTTGTATCTGGATATTGATATTAAGGGTGTTGGCACGTTCTGTTAATAAATCAGGGTCGGCTATGAAATATAAATTTGCGTTATTGGCGCTTGACTGTTGCTTAGTTGCTAGACTAATACAGAGGTCTGGCCCGATGCCGGCAGGTTCTCCCGAAGAGATAACGATTTTTATTGTCATGACTTATACGTATTGAGATACGGTTAACTAGGTACGTATTCAACATAGGCTTCGTCACGAATACGGCGTAACCAGAGGCGTAATTCTTCATCAAATTTTCTTTTTTGAATGGCGTTGCGTACCTGGTTCTCTTTATTCGTTTTGGCCTGGTCATGATCGCGGCGTTCCAGGACTTCTAAAATATGCCAACCAAACGGACTCTTAAAAGGCTCTGATATTTGGCCAATCGATAAACTGTTGGCGACATTATCAAACGTCGGCACGAAATCACCAGGCCCAGCCCATCCCAAATCGCCACCTTTAATTTTTGAGCCAGGATCTTCGGTGAACTCACTGGCTAATTCAGCAAAATTTTTACCGCCTTCAATTTTTTGTTTTAACATTAACAATGTTTTTCTTGCTTGCTCATCACTGACGTCATTATTGGTTCGGAGTAATATGTGGCGAGCATGTACTTGTTTGATCATCAGTTTATCGTTAGAGCTATTGACCAACTGCAGTAAATGAAACCCACTGGCACTTTTTACGGGTTTTGAGGTGTCGCCAGGGTTCAAGTCTTTTACGGCATCTACAAATAATTGCGGTAATTCGTTTGCTTTACGTTCGCCCAGGTCGCCACCTTTTAATGCATTACGACCACTTGATACTTTGATGGCTATATCTTGAAAGTTACTGCCATGCTCAATTTTTTTATAGGCGGCAGCGGCTCTATTTTTTGCTTTGTTAATGTCGTCAGGGGAGGCGGCTTCTGGTGTTGCGATTAAGATATGTCGTAAATGATAGCTAATATTTGATGACCCAAGCGTTTCGCTTTGTTCGATGTTTTGTCTAATTTCCTGGTCTGATACGCTAATTTTATTAGCAATTACACGCTGTTGTAATTGATTGACTACGATTTCATGACGCGTTTGTTCACGAAAGCGTGTGTAATTCAATCCTTCTGATTCGATGGTGTCTCGAAAAATCTCCAGTGACATATTGTTGTTTTTAGCAATCTGTTCCAGCATGCGATTTAACATCAGATCATCGACGGTAATGCCAAGCTGTTTTGCTTTCTGTTGTTGAATTGTGTCACGAATCATCCGTTCGAGAACTTGTTTTTTTAAGGTTTCAGGTTCAATACGTGATAATTGGCTGAGTGCCAACTGTTGTTTGAAATCAGCCACACGGTTTTTTAGCATGGTATTAGTAATAACGTCTTCGTTGACGATAGCAACAATGTGATCTAATGGTTTTAGCGCAGCATGCGTAAATAATGTGCAGGTACTGACGACGGTAAAACAGATGATTTGTGCGATTTTTTTCATGGTCATTGTTGATCGATTGGGTGTTAGTTGTTCGCGTTTATTAATTAGATTTTGTTTGACGAAGTAGGTTTACTGAAGCGTGTCACTATAACCGTAAATTGAGCGTTCTAATGTTTTACGGGCTTTGCTACCAGATAAACTGCCCAGTCCTTTAAGTCTAAATTGTACCAGTATTGAGTTGTCAAAGGCATCGTTATCCGTTGTGCTGTTGGTATTGAGTAAACGTCTCTGTGCTAATAACTGTAATGACCAACAGCAACTATTGTAAGAAATACCGGCGATGATATCGATATTTTGATGGTCGTGTATGGAGTAGTTCCATCGAAAGAAGCTGTTGTATTCACGGTTGATAGCATAGACAAACGAGGTGTCAGTCTGTTCAATATCAATGTCATTATCTATTAGACGTTTTCGATAGCCAATATTAAAAAGGTGGCTCTTGTCAGACTTATAATGTAGAAAGTAGTTTTCTTTAGATAGCGTGTTATTCGAAGTATCCCATTGCAAGTCTACATTGGTTTGCCAGCGCCCCCATGTGGTATCGAGTTCAGCAATGATATCGGACTGTTTACCAGTATCGATATTACCGTCCAGTGAAACTCGTCTGTTTTCGAAAAAGAAGATTTGACCGATGCTGGCACGTATAAGCTCAACGCCGGTGGCTGTATTTAGGATACGACTGGTTAGCGCTAAGGTTAGCTGGTTAGCATCACCAATGCGGTCACCACCAATAAAGCGGTTATCACGAAAAAGTTGAGCGACACTAAAGTCAGGAATGCTGGTATCGAATATGGGTGTGTTATTTTGCTCTTCGAAAGGCACGTTGAGATAATATAATCTTGGTTCCAGTGTTTGTTGGTAGCCGTTTTCCAGAGTGCGCTCGAAAAACAAACCGGCATCAATACTACTTATTGGCAGGTTACGGTTGTCGACTGCTTGTGAAGATACAATGTTGTTGCCTACATCATATTGCGTATGGCTAAATTTTACAGCAGGTTCTAAAAACCAGAATGGGCCACTGAGTGGCAGCCGTAGACCGGGCCGTAGCGTTAAACGTGTTCCTGTCGTGAGCGTTTCATCTTCATGGGTAAAGTCGACATATTCTGAATCCAGTGTGAATAATAGCGGCGTGTTTGCTATTTCGGTATCACCGTCCAAGGTTAGCTGAGGTAAGCGTTCGAAGGGGCGAGTATTTAATGGTGTCGTTGTGTCGATGGTTTTTATATCCTGTAACAGTGCACGTAAATGCCAGTTATCCAGGTTGTAGTGCAAGTTTGCGCTGCGATTTAAATGTGTTTGGCTGGTGCTGCTCAAATCATTCGTAAAGTCGTTAAGGTATTCTGCATCGGAAATATCCTGCAAATCCACGTCGAGCGTTAAATTAGATAGAAGGCGTGTATGTTGCTGATAGCGAACTTGATAGCGTGTATCTTGGGTAACATCATCATTAGGTAAGTAGGCGCCATTTAAGGTTCCCTCACTCGATTTTGTTAGGTAGCGATAATTGCCGCCGAGTTCAATGCCACGTTTATCCATATAACGCGGAACAATGAGAGCGTCATGATTGGGGGCGATGTTCCAGTACCAGGGAGCCGCCAGCTCAATGCCTCTGGATGACGATGTGCCTATTTCGGGAAATAAAAATCCGCTACGTCGTTTATCACTGGTAGGAAACTCGATATAAGGTGTGTATAAAAAAGGTACGCCTTTAAATCGGATAACGACATCATCCGCCGTGCCGTATTCATCGTCATGGTCCAGTTTTATTTCGTCAGCACTAATCAGCCAGTCAGGGTCGAACAAATTACAACTGGTTATACTGGCGTCTTTAAGTGTTGAAGTCGTGTTTTTACCTTCGTGATCGCTAATCACAATGTTTTTAGCTATGCCTTTTAAATTGTTATCGGGTATAAAAAAGGTAACATCGCTAAAGTTTCCTTGTTTGTTATTTTTTTCATTTGTCGCATTCATGTCGACGGAACCCTTATTGGCGTCTAACGATATGCTCTCGGTATCGATATGAACATTGCCTGAAAAAGATAAGGTGTCTTCTTGCTTATTATAGTTTGCGTGGTCAGCACTGACGCGTAACAAGTGTTGCTCAATAATTACATTGCCGTCGAGTGATAGCGTGCCATCGCCACTAGACATTGTTGCGTCTGCACCAATTTCTGTATTGCCCTGATCGCTTTTGGTAAACGCGCGTGGTTTATTATATTGTGTTGCGTTGTCATCAATGACCGGACATAAACTATTTACTTTTTCTTTCGAGGCTGTCGCTGCGGATGCATTATGCGCGAATAGTGTGAGAAAAAGTGGTAATAAAAATACACAAAGGGATAATAATGCGGAACGACCGCAATGAAAGGTTTGTACCGAGTGAGGTTTTTTTTCACACATGGTTACAGTGCATCTACGCGTTTTAAATTTAACAGCAATCGAGTTATCGTTCAACTTTTCGTCAGCGGTTAGTTTAGCTGACTAACAAAAATTCCAACAAAGCTTTTTGCGCATGCAGTCGATTTTCTGCTTCAGCCCAGACAACGCTCTGATTGCCATCGATGACATCAGCACTGACCTCTTCGCCACGATGCGCTGGCAGACAGTGCATAAATAAAGCATCATCGTTAGCGACTTTCATTAAATCGCTGGTGACCTGAAAAGAACTAAAAGCTTGCTCGCGAATTTTTTGTTCTTCTTCCTGGCCCATGCTGGCCCATACATCGGTAACAATCAGGTCGCTATTGGTACAGGCAGCCTTCACGTCATGCGTTATTTCTATGTTGTCACTGGTCTCATCGATAAATTGCTGTTGTGGTTCAAAGCCTTCAGGGCAGGCGATAACTAAATTGAAATCCAGTAGTTTTGCCGCATGCATATAAGAGTGGCACATGTTATTACCGTCACCAACCCAGGTGACTGTTTTGCCTTTTATGTCGCCACGTTGTTCAAAATACGTTTGCATGTCAGCGAGTAACTGGCATGGGTGAACGTCATCAGTCAAACCATTTATTACGGGTACCGAAGAATACTCGGCTAAGCGTTCTATATTTTTATGCGCGAAGGTTCTAACCATCAGGCAGTCCGTCATACTGGATAAAACCCGGGCGCTATCTTCGATAGGTTCGCCGCGTCCAAGTTGTGTGTCTCGAGGCGAAAGAAAAATGGCATGACCACCAAATTGTGCCATACCTGTTTCAAATGAAACGCGAGTACGTGTCGATGACTTGTCGAATATCATTGCCAGCACTTTGTTTTTAAGCGGCTCATACAGCTCGCCGCGATGTTGTATGGTTTTTAATTCGATCGCACGGTGTATGACTTTTCGGAGCTCATCAGAGCTTAGGTCAGTCAAGGTTAAAAAGTGTCTTACGTTATTCATTTTTATGCGGCTTCTTTTTTGATTAATACACGGCTGACCAGTTCGCTTATCTTGTCGATGATGGTGTCAGCTTGTTGTTGAGAAATAATTAATGGTGGTAATAAACGGATAACATTGCCGGCGGTAACATTAATCAACAGATTTTTGTCTAATGCCATTTTCACTAACTCGCTGCATTCACCATTAACCTGATCGTTATCCAGTACGATACCAATCATCAGTCCCATGTTACGAACTTCGCGTACGCCTTCTAGCTTAGCGAATTTGTTAGTGAAAGTATTTGCAATGTAATCACCCATTTTTTTAGCATTAGCAATTAATTTTTCTGTTTTAATGGTGTCGATAACGGTTGATGCTGTCGCGCACATTAATGGGTTGCCGCCAAAGGTCGAACCGTGGTTACCAGGCTGAAAAACATTGCCGGCTTTTTCATTGGTTAGGCATGCGCCGATAGGTACACCGTTACCCAATGCTTTCGCTAGTGTCATCACGTCAGGCTGTATCTTGTTGTGTTGAAAAGCAAACCATTCACCTGTGCGACCCATGCCGGTCTGTATCTCATCGAGCATCAATAGCCAGTTCTGTTGGTCACAAATTTCACGTAGTTGATTCAAGTAATTTTTATCGGGTATCTTAATGCCGCCTTCACCCTGTATGGGTTCGACCAGAATCGCGACCACGTTTTTATTGTTTTCGGCAATGTTTTTAATAGCGTCGACATTGTTGTACGGCGCACGAATAAAGCCTTGTACCAGTGGCTCGAACCCGGCCTGTACCTTGCGATTCCCGGTTGCACTGAGTGTTGCCATCGTGCGACCGTGAAAACTGTTTTCCATAACGATGATTGCGGGATTGTCTATCTTGTTATTACGGCCATATAAACGTGCAATTTTGATAGCGGCTTCATTAGCCTCGGCGCCAGAATTCGAGAAAAATACGCGATGCAAGTTGGAAATCTCACATAACTGGCCAGCCAAATGTTGCTGCTTATCAATCTGATATAGGTTGGACGTATGCAATAATTTTGCCGCCTGTTCACAGATGGTTTTTGTAACAGCAGGGTGGGCGTGGCCTAAACCACAGACAGCAATGCCACTCAACGCATCAAGGTATTGTTGATTATTGGTATCCCAGAGATAAGCACCTTCACCACGTTCAAAGGTTACCTCGAGAGGTGCATAGGTTTTCATCAGATGTTTGTTAGTCGTCATATTTCTGTTTTAACTATTATGAATAGCGTCTGTAAATAAAATCGCATAAAAAGCAAAAGCGGCGGCCTCGGCCACCGCTTTTAAGGGGCTGATTATACTCGGAGTTTTGTGTAAAGCAACTGTCGGGTAAGGGTTATAGAAGGTTGTGGCATGACATCGTTGTTGAGTTTTTACGTAAGTATTGCGGTATTCGCACCGCGGGCGAGGTCCTTTAAACGTTCAGCACAAATGGCCACGTTTTTTGCCGTCCGCGTTTATGCATTTGTTAGCTATTTTTATATACAACACTTCTGTGTGCTACTTTCACAACCATAACTATAAGCTCTGTTTCTTGAATTTCATAAATAATGCGATACACACCTTGCCTTACACGGTAACGCTCTTGACCGGAGAGTTTGATACATCCTTCTGCTCTTGGGTCAAAGCAAAGGATTTCAACGCATTTTAAAATACGTTTTATATCTTTTTTTGGAATGTTACGAAGGTCTTTTGCTACAGATTTCTTAAATACAAGGCTATATTTTGCCATGTGATTTTAAGTCCTCTAATAACTCCTCATAACTCAATGTTGGTTCATTAGCTCTTTGTGTGAAGGCTTTTAAATCTTCCTGGTCTTCACTCAAGGCAACACGCACAGCTTCGTTAACCAGCTCAGATACAGATTGGTGGGTGGATGCTGCTTTAATTCTTAGTGCTTGATGAATTTCCGTTGCAAAGTAAACGGTAGATCTTTTCGATAGTTCGCTCATAGTGCTATGCCTCTTTTTATAAAAAGGGTAGCGCTATAACGTTGTAGCGTCAAGACGTTTTGGTGGCTAACGTTTGAATTAACCGGCCTTTTTATACAGAGCAGGGTGGAGCGGCGCGGCGTATAAAAAGGTTTCCGCTGGAGCTGATTGTATGGCTATTTAACAATTACAGTTATTTTTTTGGAAATAACGGGTGGGTTGTGAGGAATGTGTAAATAATTGCCTAGGAGTAATTGCAATGTATGCTTACCTTTTGATAGTTCAATAATCTTTTCAGTTTGTCCGCCGCCAAAGTGCATGACATCGCCACCTAAAGGTTTATCAAAAGCAGGAAGGCTGTTGCCATCGACGATAAGATGATGATGGCCTGTTTTAGGTTTATCTAGGCCTGCAGGTGAAACCCCCATGCCTTGAAGTCCAAATATAATTGTAACGGGTGAGCTTACAACCTCGCCATCTGCAGGTGAAATTATATAAACATTAGCGCCTTCAGGTGAAGTGGATATAGGTAGACTTTCACCATGCGCAAAAGATGAAAACGCTAATAAGGCAGTTAATATTATTATAAAATATTTTTTCATGTTATTTCCTTTAAGTGATGTTAGTAAAAATTATCTATCTATTATATTTATAAGCGAGCCTAACGTTCAAGCTCAGCGGAATGCGCGCCACGTTTGGCATGTCCGATGAAGCAAATTATTATGTGCTTGCATGTTTATTTTGAACCCTTTCTGGTGTAATTGCCCACCATACAAACCAAATAAATAAAAATTGAAATGGTAGGCGAATATATAAAAACAGCTCAGTGATACCATTATACTTTTCTGGGTGTAACGCCATGTTTATATTAGCAGGATAGACTGCAACAATTAATGCAATTAACCCATAGCCTGCTAGCAAACGACTTTGAGGTACCAAAATACCTATTGCACCCAAAATTTCAAATATACCACTTATGATGACAAGCTCTTTGTGATAACCCAAATAATCAGGCATCGCCATAATAAAAAAGTCAGCCACAACAAAATGAGAGATACCGGACGTAATAAAGAAGAATGCAATTACTAAAAGTGGAATACGGGGCATCAGCTATGTTCAGGTTTCATTTTTGCAATCTAACGCCTGCATAACTTGCAGTAAATACAGAGAGTAGCAAAGCGAAACGGCGTATTTACTGTCAATGTTAATGCACTTGATACTCATTGAGCCTCCCCAAAAGTTTAATCCTGAGATTAAACTGAAGGTGACAAAACCAAAACAGGAGAAGCCCAATGAATTTCTACAATAACATACACCCTTACTACTGTGGAATCGATTTACACGCCCGATCTCTGTACGTTTGCATCCTCAACCAGAACGGTGAAACTTGTCTGCATAAAGAAATAACTGCTTCGCCAGACAAGCTGCATCATTTACTCGAACCCTACATTGGTAATATTGTTGTTGGCGTGGAATGCATGCACTGTTGGTACTGGGTTGCTGACTTCTGTGAAGACATCGGTGTTGATTTCATCCTTGGTCATGCCTTGTACATGAAAGCCATCCATGGCGGTAAAGCAAAAAATGATCGGATTGATTCGTTTAAAATTGCCAACCTGATACGGGGCGGTAACTTCCCACAGGCTTATGTCTATCCAAAAGCCATGCGAGCCACCCGCGACTTACTACGCAGGCGCATGAAAATCGTTCGACACGGTGCTGACTTAAAAGCCCATGTTGTTAATACCACTAGCCAGTACAACCTACCATCGAATAAAGTTAACTTAAAGAACAAGGTTGCGCGAGAACAGCTTCGTGAAACTTTTTCAGAACAATCTGTTCAGAAAAATATTGATCTGGATATGGTCATCTTGGACTGCTACGCCAAGCAGCTCAGTAAAGTGGAATGGTATATCCAACAGCAAGCTAAACAACATAAACCCAACCACTTTCATCTGTTGAAAAGTGTCTGGGGTATCGGGCCTATTCTGGCGCTCACCATCATCTATGAAATCGGTGACATCGATCGTTTTGAGTCGGTACAGAAGTTTGCCTCCTACGCCAGACTGGTTAAATGCAAAGCTGAATCAGCCGGAAAAACCTATGGCACCCAGGGCAATAAGATTGGTAATGCACATTTGAAGTGGGCTTTCTCCGAAGCCGCTGTTTTATATTTACGTGGCAATGAAAAAGCACAGAAGTATTTACTCAAACTGCAAAAACGCATGAGCAAAGCCAAAGCCCTGTCGGCTTTGGCACACAAGCTAGGTCGTTGTGTTTACTTCATGTTGAAAAATGAGAGCGTGTTCGATGAAAAACGATTCTTAACGGGTTAGTCACGCAATGGGGTGAGCTGGACGTCTAACTGGACAACGCTTTTAATAAAGCCGGTTGAATGTGTTTAAAACACGATGCAAAACTTATTGGTTTCGAACCAGCCGCATCCGTTTTTACATCAATAACCTGAGCCACTGCGATTTGATTAGACACCCCATTGGCGTGCATGAATACAATGAACAAAGTCGTTTACACCTGAGCTGAGCCTGAACCTAACTGGATAGGTAATAGTTACCTAAGCCCGCCTATTTGAATAGCGCCAGCATCAGG
>JAESSQ010000282.1 GCA_016764035.1 Gammaproteobacteria bacterium | reverse complement strand
TTATTCGGATAAACTCAGTCCGCTGGGTAAGCTGTCGCCCCATATTTGATTTTGCTTATCGGATAAATCATCTTCACCGCTAAGCCAATCGGTCCAACGTTGGCTTTGGTTTTCTTTTTCTAATTTTTCGATTACCTGTTGACGTAACGTGTCGTCGGTAAGAAACGCTGGGTCGGTTAATCGTGTTAATGCGGCGGCTGGGAAACAGAGTTCGGGTTGTTTTTTCCAGTTTAGACTCAGCAGTGTTTTTATCCACGGTGCGACCAGTGCAGGTGCAACACGTTGATCCGGCGAGGCGTATGCAAGTTGCCGCGCGCCGACACGTGCCAGCGCCCATGCGGTGGCGCTTAGGTTTTCACCTTTGCTTATTTTTTTAATTAGCCGGTCGCCGATTTCGATTTTTGCATCGACAGGAATACGTTCCAGTGCGCCCAGTAATCGAGTACGTTCGTCGATACCGGCCTGTTGGCGGGGTTTCTTGCCTGCGTTACGTGTAAACCCTGGTACTACTACATTGGCGATGTCATTCATTAACATGGATTGTTGCTTTTCATGCAAGCCAGCTGCGACACGTCGCCATAATATCCACCATTCAATCCAGTTGGGTGACTCCTGATGGTATTGTAAATTTTGTTTGTACAGTTGCCATAGTTGATTGATGCGTTGTGCATCATCAGGCATGCCTGCCCCTGGGCGAAGCGTGAACCCTGTTAAGTTGAACCACAAGCGCTCATGTTTCTGGCTGCGTCGTCGTTTACTCGCGCCGGCCAACAGTGTGTCGGATAATGCTCGCGCTGTTGACGCACTCCATTTTTCTCGTTTGCCTAATTGTTTTTCTAATGATTGACGGAGTTTGCCTGTGTCGAGAGGTGGCTTTTGTGTGCCATATACCTGGGTAAGTAATGTATTGGCCGTGATAACGGTATTGTTTTCAGCTTTATTCTGTAGTGAGTGTTGCTTTACTTCGCTTGTTTGTTCGTCGCGTGACTGTTCATGGTCACGTAGGTTAAAGCTCAGTGGCCACTGTTGCGGATGGTTTGATATGGATTGGCAGACTATTTCTAATTGACCGAGTTCACTGAGCTTTGTGGTCAAGCGTACGTTTATCGACTGCTTGCCTGACAGCTGCGTGGTTAATGCGGGTAAATGATGCAGCTGATGGTTGTCGGCGATACTTTGCCCTAGTTGATAATGTTGCGGGCTACCATCACTGGCAACATTAAATTGTACGGCTTGTCCACATTTTAGCTTGAATTCTGGTGTTTCTAATACGTAAGGCTGGTCGGTTGCGCTACCTTTGGGAAGGATGCAGAAGGCCTGTTTTCCCGATGGACTATCGACAATAGCAAAATAGCTATGGGCGGCATCGCTGCGGATTAACTGCTGATTTTGTTGTTTTAGCCAGCCAAAATAAGCGGCGCCTCTTGCAACCGCCAGGCCGGGCTCTGGGTTATCGAGCAAGGTTAATTGTTTGGCTTGCCAGTGTTGCAGTTGGTCGATCATGCGTTGACGTAACTGCTGACTATGAAATGGACTGCCGTTGAGTAGTAAGGCGTCAGGATAATGGCCTGTTTTCTTTGCGTAAGGTGCTAAAAATGAAGCCAGGTGACGACTGATGGCAGCGTCGGCAGGGTAAGGTAAGCCCGTTTGCACCAGCGCACCGCTACGTTGCTTCGGGTAAGCGGTGGCTTCGACGACAGGAAAAAAACCATCAAGCGTTAATTGCTCGACTTCTTTGCGGGTCAATCGGGTTTGTTGTGTACCGCCGATAAGCGCGCTGCCACTGCCTAGCAGGTTAATGGTTACGTCTTCTGGCGCGTTGCTTGCTAGTAGTTGTTCTTTTGCCAGTCGACTTTGCTGGGTTAATTGTTGTACTTGTTTCATATCGAGCTGACGACTTGATGTGTTCGTCAACTTTTGCTGCGCCTGCATGGCCAGAGCCAGATCGATATTGTCGCCACCCAGCATTAAATGTTCGCCCACAGCGATACGGCTTAATGTTGGTTGATGCTTGTCTTTATCTGTAGTGATGTTGATTAAGGTGAAATCACTGGTGCCGCCTCCGATGTCACACACTAACAATTGTTGGCATGCGTTTAAGGGCGAGGCGTCGGATGAGCGATGTAACCAGTCATAACAGGCAGCCAGTGGCTCTTCTAATAGCTGTGTGCTCGGCAGGCCGGCTAGTTCTATCGCTTGCTGGGTTAATGCGCGGGCATACTCATCAAATGAGGCCGGTACGGTTATCTGGATGCGTTGTTGTTCCAGTGGTGCATGCGGAAAGCAGTCGAGCCAGGCGCAACGTAGATAATCCAGATAGCTGGCAACGGCATGTACAGCACTGATGGTTTCCACGCCCTCAGCCGCATGCCACGGTAGTGAGGTTTGTTCTGCCGGGTTACAAAGCCAGCTTTTTGCGCTCTGCACCAGTCGACCAGGCATGGCTATACCTAGTTGCTGTGCCCAATGACCAAACACCGCCTGAGGAAGTTTTGCCTGTAACGGGCTTTGCGGCCAGGGTAAGAGATGCTGTTTAGCATCGAGCTCGGCGCCCGGATGGTAACGCAGGGCAGGCAAGGTGTTTGCCTTGCCCCATTGTCCATTGTCTAACCACTGTGGTATCGACCATACCTCAAATGCCGCAGGTTTTTGTTCGTCTGAGGCTGTAGGAAGGCGGGCGTAGGCTACCGCAATATTGCTGGTCCCCAGGTCGATGCCGATCACGTATTGTGCGTGGTTATGCTGTGCTGTTGTCATGTTTTCTTAGCTAGTGACTACGTCTTATTGAATTTTTGTCATCAGCTTGTTTCACCACGTGTATCGAAAGCTACCTGCCAGCGTTCACTGCCATCGACGGGTAATGCTGCTAGCTCAAGAGTGCCCAGGGCATTGATGCTAGCTTGCAGTAATACGGGTACGATATCGCCAGCGGTACGGTCTGTTGCGGGTAAGGTGGCTTCGATAGCAGGTAATTCTTCCAGTTCACCTTCATTCCAAAAGCTGAGTACCGTGCCCGGCAAATCACTATGACGAATGGTGGAGCTGAAAAAACGAAAACGAACAGGTTGGCCAACCACCAGACCAAACTCCTGAGAAGGAAGGCTGGCATCGCTGCCTTCTTCCATACCAAAAGGTGCGATACAAAATGCTTCGATCGGAGCTTCCATACCAGGTACTGCCGGCATCGCGCTTTCGATACCCACATAGTAGCTACAGGCGGTACCGCCGCGAATACGTACGCCGCAGCCATTACGAACCGAACCGTAATAAGCAGCGCCGTGGGCGACGGCGTGATCGGGGTTGTTGCCCTGTAGGCGTTTAACGGGTGGCGCATCTTCGTCAGACAACCACTGGTTTAAGACGTCGATGATGCGATTGGTCAATGGCGATGCTTTGACTACACCGCCGTTAAATAATACGGCTGTAGGGTGCAGGAAGCGCGCATTTTCTGGCAGTTGAATGTCACTGAGTTCATCGGCTGCGTGTAATTGCTTGCTGAGAAACGATGCCAGATGGCGGGTGATAGCCGCATCCTGTGCGTACGGCAGACTTTTTCTGGTCAGAGCACTGCGTGCGCGTTGTACGACGGGTGCATCAACCGGAACATGTGGGAAAAAACCGTCCACCAGGATGGCTTCGACTTCTGTTCGTGTCAGTTCGGTGCGCAGGCTGCCGGCGATTAAGCTGGAGCCACGACTGGGTACCACGATAGGCACTTCATCTAGTTCTAATTGAGAAAATAATGTTTCTTTGGCCTGGCGACAACCATGAGCTAAAGCCAGAAATTGCCACGGTTGTAATTGGGTGCCTTGCTGCGCCAGCTTCTGGCGGAGGGTGTGAGCCAGTGCCAGGTCCATGTTGTCGCCGCCTAATAATAGATGGTCGCCAACGGCAACGCGGGTTAGTGCTAGCTCACCGTCCTTTTCTGTTATGGCGATTAGCGACAAGTCGGTGGTGCCGCCGCCCAGGTCGACAACTAGAATGACATCGCCCGGTGATACCTGTTTGCGCCAGTCACCCGAGCTGCCAGAAATCCAGCTGTAGAGAGCCGCTTGAGGTTCTTCCAGTAAAATTGCCTGGTGCAGGCCAATTTCTTGCGCTGCCAGCACAGTGAGTTCACGCGCTGAAGGGTCAAACGAGGCCGGTATGGTAATGGTTAATTGTTGCTGTTCGAGTGGTGCTTCGGGGTGTCGTTGATTCCATGCGTGCAGAAGATGCTGCAGGTAATGACGACTTACTTCATAAGGTGATAGCTTGGTGATATCTTCCGGCGCTTCTAACGGTAACAATGGTGCACGACGGTCAAGCTCGCCATGGCTCAACCAGCTTTTTGCGCTATTAACCAGACGATCGGGTGTTTTTGTACCCAGTTCGCGTGCGAACTCACCGGCGATGTACTCAGGTGTACCCCACGGCAGTTGTCGTTGGTTTTCTGGTAATTCGGATGCGTGTGGCAGATAGGCGAATGAGGGTAGTGCGTCACGCTCCTCTATTTGACCAGGTCCGATGAGTTGAGGGATGGTGAAAAGTTGTTGTGGCCCAGACTCGCCGTCAGTATTAACTTCGGCATAAGACATTACGCAGTGCGTGGTACCCAGGTCGATGCCGACAGTAAATTTGGCTTCGCTCACAGTTCTATCTCGGCTGGCGCTAGCACGGTGAAATCATAACCTTCCATGGTCTGAGGCAGTTTTATTTCAGTCGCGCGCCAGCCTTTATGTAACAAGGTTCCATTAAATGGTGCGCTGCCGCTGACATTACCGGTAAGACGATAAGTTTGTGCGTCGAAGTTTTCGGCTAGGGAAATCGCATTGCCTTCTATGGTGTCGCTTATCGCGCACAAGGTTATATGTTCGGTTATGGCTTTTTTGAGCCCTTGATGGACAACCCGTGCAGCAGCGCCTATCTGTTCATCGTTAAAGTTGGTTACATCCTCTTGAATAAAATCCAGTAATCGACCTTCTTTTTGTAGCAGGGCGAGTAACTGTAGTGCACCGTCGGTATTGCTGTTAGTGAGTGTTACGGTGGCAGCCGTTGGTGGTGTGCTAGTTAGTAAGGTCTGTGTATATTTATGGCTGAAAAGTACTTTAAACGCCATGGGGATGCGTGCTAGAAAATGTGTTTGCATTTGTTGTTCTCTTTTTTGTTTGCGTTACGATGCAGTTGGACGGTGATGTGAGGTGTAAAAAAACATCATGGTCAGGGCCAGCGGTATCGTTTATGAATGGGGTATGCGTTGTCTTTGAAAGAATATTGTCTATTAGATGACCCGATGGTGGTCGGGTATGTGTAATCGAATTAATATGTGGGGTTGTTTTTCCAAATTAAAAGAGGAAATGTTTAAATTAGTGAAAATTAAGATGTTGAGTCTGCACGATAGGTGCGCAAGTGAAGGTGAAATGAAAAATTGAAATTTTTGTCTATAATTTAAAAGAGATTATTTGTTGACACCTACTTCAAAACAAATAGAATGCGCGACCAAATTTAAAATTAACATCTAGATAGATGAGGATAAAATTATGATAATGCAGGACATTAAAGTTATCGCAAAACACCACGGTATTAAATATTCAAAAATGCCAAAATTAAAATTAATCAAAACTATTCAGCTTACAGAAGGTAACTTTGATTGTTTTGCATCGGCAAAAGACAGTAATTGTGATCAGGCTGTCTGCAGTTGGCGTGATGATTGTTTTACCATGGCAAAAAAAGTTGCTTAGCTGGTTTTGTGCAAAAGCCTGAATCTAGATAGAAAGTTTTTAGAAGCGCTGTAACTATTGGCTACGTTATAAAATTAGGTGCTGACAAACGGCGTCCAGTTTTATAATGCGTTTCTATCTGTATCTGTGATTAGGCTACGATTTCAGTACAGCATGTACTGTCTTACTGGTTATCCATCAGTAAGCCATTTATATCTGGCTTCGACTCGATCATTCATGTCGTAATATTAACGTGTTGTTATAAGTCTTTACTGTCTATAAAACCCCGTCATTGTGTTTATAGCGGGCTTATAAAGTCTAATTTACTTGTGTTGTTCATAAAAATATAAGCGGTTCTTCTGTATAGCATTAAAAAATTTCGGTCAAAGGCTCCGGCGATTCGTGTGTGCGTATGTCTTTTTTTCGTATTAAACAAACAGTAAGTAGATGGTGAAGCATGATATTAATCACTTTTTGTGATAGCTTATAATCATAAGTAATAAAATTTGATATTTGATATTTGATATTTGATATTTGATATTTGATATTTGATTAATGGTTAAATAATAAAGTGGGTAAATTTGCGTCTAAACAGGGTCGAGAATACCATGATGTTAATTTTAGCGTGAATAAGTGGAAGCGTATTCCACGGTTTGTTGTTGGTATTGGTATAATGGTTTCCACTATTCACCGGTAAAGCTATTGTTTGAATAATGCTAAAACACTGATATTAAATAAATAATTAAATTAGGCATGACTATTGCATCTGTACTAGTTGTTAAAGATGTGTCGTGCGGATAGTTTCGGCTATTCGTTATAAATTTTTTGGAGGTAAGAAGTAAAGCAACCGCAGTAACTATTGTGATTATGATGTGAGAGCGTTTTAAGCATCATAGCTATCAGTCAGTTAGTTAGTGTGAGTTGGGTAAAGTGGGTAAGGTAAGCATATATATATTAACTTAAGTGCAATCGTCCCTAAATGTGGGTTGCGATTTGCATATCATTATTTGAGGTTTGACAAATGAGGTTTAACATATGAACAGTGAAGTCCAGACAATATTAGATCGTTACAATTCAGATAAAACACGGCTGATGGATATCTTATGGGATGTTCAAAATGCGCAAGGTTTTCTATCTGATGAAGCGATAGCATCAATGGCGGAAGGTTTGAATATGTCCGGTTATGATGTTCGCGAAACCCTTACTTTCTACCACTTTTTCCATGATAAGCCATTTGGTAAACACAAAATTTTCTTGAGCGATACAGTTATTGCTAGAGTCAATGGTTATGATGAAGTTCATGATGCTTTAGAAGCAGCAACCGGTTGCTCGTTTGGTGGTGTGGATTCTTCAGGCACCTTTGGGCTTGGACACGCGCCGTGTATTGGTCTTAGTGAGCAAGAGCCTGCGATGATGGTTGATGAGGTGGTATTTACAAACCTTACTGCTGCAAAAGTTAACGATATCGTCGGTCAGTTGAAATCAGGTAAATCTGCCGCTGACATTGCTGCCCCTGGTCAAGCAAGTACAACCATTGGCTATGTAGACGCTATAGTGACTGCCGAAGTTCATAAGGGCGGCACCGTAATGTTTAAGGACGGCATAGATTATAAAGCCGTGCTACAAGCTGCTATTGATAAGAAGCCCGCTGGTGTCGTAGATGTTGTTAAGGCTGCCAACCTTCGCGGTCGTGGTGGTGCAGGATTCCCAACTGGATTGAAATGGGGGCTGTGTAGCGAAGCTGAAGGTGCTGAAAAATATGTTATCTGTAATGCAGACGAAGGTGAGCCAGGTACATTTAAAGATCGTGTCCTGCTAACCCGGTCACCTAAAGATGTATTAGTAGGCATGGCTGTTGCTGCTTACGCAATCGGTTCACGTAACGGTATCCTTTATCTCCGTGCAGAATATCGCTACCTTAAAGATTTCTTGAATCAACAGATTCAGGATCTTCGAGATGCTGGCTTGCTGGGTAAAGGTATTCTTGGTGCGTTCGATTTTGACATCCGTATCGTGATTGGTGGTGGCGCTTATATCTGTGGTGATGAAACATCACTTATTGAGTCTTGTGAAGGCAAACGTGGTTCACCACGTGTTAAGCCTCCTTACCCTGTTCAGCAGGGTTATCTCGGTATGCCAACGGCAGTCAACAATGTTGAAACCTATGCTATCGCTACCCGCGTCATCGAAAAAGGCTCGGATTGGTTCACTGCGATGGGTACCAAAGATTCACCAGGTACTCGTCTACTAAGTGTGTCAGGCGATTGTGATAAGCCAGGTGTATACGAGATTGAATGGGGTACTTCTCTTAATGAAGTACTGGCAATGGTTGGTGCTAGTAATGCTAAAGCAGCGCAAATCTCTGGCCCAGCTGGTGAGTGTCTATCGGTAGCTAAAGATGGTGATCGTATATTCTGTTACAGCGATTTATCTTGTAACGGTTCACTTATGATTTTCAATCAAAGCCGTAATCTGCTTGACGTTGTCAAGCACTTCATGGACTTCTTTGTTGAAGAGTCTTGCGGTATCTGTGTTCCCTGTCGTGCCGGTGGTGTCGACATGCGCGATAAAATTGATCTGGTTATTGCTGGTCGTGCCACACAACAAGACCTGGATGAAATCCAGAGCTGGGGCAATCTGTTGAAAGCTAGTCGTTGTGCGCTAGGTACTACCTCGCCAAAGCCGCTGCTAACAACATTGGATAAGTTTCCAGAAATATATGCAGAAAAAATCGTGGTCCAGGAAGGCGCGTTATTGGCATCATTTGACATAGAAGAAGCCGGAGCAGCCAATAAACGATTACTGAAGAAATTCATGGGGGTAAACGCGTAATGAGTATTAAACTAACGATAGATGGCGCTGAAGTAAGCGCAGAAGCAGGAACGATGCTGGTTGATGTTGCCGCTGATAATGGCGTCTATATCCCTACTCTTTGTTATATTAGAGGCAAACCTTGTTTAGGTACCTGCCGCGCCTGTTCGGTTAAGGTTAACGGTGCTGTGCAAGCTTCTTGTACCGTACCTGTAAGTGATGGCATGGTAGTTGAGGTTAATGAGCCTGAAGTTAAGGATATGCGTAAGGCAGTAGTAGAGCTGTTATTCTCTGAGGGTAATCATAATTGCCCTAGCTGTGAGAAAAGCGGTCGCTGCGAGC
>JAESSQ010000281.1 GCA_016764035.1 Gammaproteobacteria bacterium | reverse complement strand
TAAGCTACAGGATCTACATAGTCGTATGCCGGTGTTGCTTAATGTTGAACTTGCAGGGCAATGGTTACAGGGCAATGATGATATATCAATTCTGCTGGATAGTTGTCTGACAGATTTCAACATTAATAAAGTTGATAAGCGGGTGAATAATTCGAGAGAAGAGGGTGGAAAGTTAATTCACCCTTTATAAACATCGACAGACACTGTTTGGCCTTACTTTAAAGTTTCGTTCTGAAACATTGCTTGATAAGCCCCATAAAGGGGACTATAGTACCCATATTGGGGATTATTAAGAGGTGGCAATGCGCACAAATTCTATAGGTGATGCCTTATTTACAAAAACTCAGCAAAAAGTGCTTGGTTTACTTTTCGGTCAGTTCGATCGAAGTTTCTATACCAATGAAATTATGCGTTTGGCCTCAATCGGGCGCGGTACGATTAGTCGTGAATTAGATCGGTTAGTAGCAGCTAGTTTGTTGACGGTAAGCAGAAAGGGCAACCAGAACCACTATCAGGCCAATCCATGCAGTCCAATCTATGAGGAGTTAAAATCGATCGTTGATAAAAGCCTGAGCGCAAATGATGAGGTAGTGGTTGGCAATACGCTCAACATCTCGCGTACAGCACTGAATGAACTGATAAAGTCTTATCACATTCGTCGACTTGTACTATTTGGCTCTGCTGCACGCGGTGAGTTAACAGCGGATAGTGATATTGATTTGCTTATTGAGTTTGAAGACAAAAAAGCGCCTTCTTTGGGAGGAATGGTAACGCTGAATGAAAAGTTTAGCGTTTTATTTGGTGGTCGGAAAATAGATATCGCCACGCCAGCTATTTTAAATAATCCTTACCGTAAGCGTGCTATAGAAAAGGATATGGAAGAGCTCTATGCAGCCTGAAGAAAGAGATCCAGCCTATTTATGGGATATGCTTGAGGCCGCAAAAGAAATTGAGAGCATGTTAGAAGGTTATGATCTAGCAGCATTTATGGCCGACCGTGTCATGATGAGAGCAATAGAACGTAGTGTTGAAATTATGGGTGAAGCCGCACGCCGTGTATCCAATGTTTACAGAGAGTCACATACACAAATCCCCTGGCGTGAAATTATAGGCCAACGCAATATTCTGGCGCATGAATATGGTCAGATTGATCACGCATTACTTTATAAGACTGCAACTGAAGATATACCTGATTTAATTGCGATAATTCAGGATTTACTACCACCTCTGGATGAAAGCAATTAAAATACCAAATCAAGTAAAAAAGCACCTGGTCTTGTGCCAACGAGTTATAGCTATTATGGTGACTGCGTTATAATGGCACGAATCAGATTCAGAGATATATCATGAGTAAAAAAGCACTTGTATTAGAAGTTAGTAACACAGGTTTTGAGAAATATGTCATCGGTAATTCCGACAAGGCACCTGTGTTCGTTGTTTTTATGAACATATGGTCGGAGCCCTGCAATCAATCTGCCGATATGTTTGCTTCGCTGGCTACCGAATTCGCCGAACAATTTGTTTTCGCTAAAGTCGACGTTGATGAAAATGCAGAACTTGTCGAACGATTTAAGATTAAAAATGTACCCACCTTAAAGGTGTTTGTCGATAAAAAAGAAGTTGTTTCAGAAGAGGGCGCAATAAGCGAAGCTGAAGCCAGGGCCCTGCTGAAAAGTTTCAATATTGTTAATGAGACGGAAGAACGACGCCTGCAGGCTCGCGAGCTTCACATGCAGGGCGAAACCCACGATGCTGTTATGTTGTTGACGCTGGCTATACAACAAGACCCGTCTAATACCAATGTTGCGATGGACATGGTGCAGATTTTTATCGATACTGGTGAATTGGATCAGGCGCGCGGTTTGTTCAATCGCTTGCCCGATGCGGTAAAAAACAGTGAGACTGGGCTTAGCCTTACCGGTCAGTTATGGATAATTGAAGAGGCGGCTAAAACGGCAGGACTGCAAGTTTTGAATGAAACACTGTTGGCTAATCCAGATGATTCTAAAGCACGTTTTGATTGCGCGATTTGCGAGATTGCACAACACAATATACAAAAAGCACTAGACCATCTGTTTTACATACAACAGAATAATGCTGACTTTAAGGGAGGTGCGGCTAAAGAGATGATTGTTAATATCATTAACACTATGGCACCTAACGACCCTCAAATGGCGCAACAATATAGAACCCAGCTGGCAGGCTTGTTGGCTGTTTAGAAAGCTATTGCTATGTGTTATTTTGACCAATAGTAATTCGCGACCTTCGTAATTATAGGTTATCGTATAGTTATCAGATTTCTCAGATTCATTCGAAATGACAAAAAATAAATAAACCAGATGGCTTAGGTTTGAGTTACTACAATGTTAGACAATCTTGTTAACCCACATAGAAAATTCATCATCTGAACAGGTATTATTGCCCGCGATGGGTTCCAGAATTTCTGCATTCTCATCGATAGCAGGATAGGGCAGTCTTTTATTATCACAATAATTGGCGATTTTAGGATGGTAAGCCTTGAACAGCAATCGGCTGTAATTTTTGTCATCCAGTGAACGGCTATCATACATACCGGCCTGTGTGCGTTGATGACAAGCTTCGTAGAGTACTAATGCTGACGCCACCGAAACGTTTAGTGACTGCACCATGCCGATGATGGGGATAGTAATAACTGTATCGGCCATATTGACTGCCTGTTGGCTTATACCTTCTAGTTCTTCACCGACCAGTATCGCTGTGGGTTTGGTGTAATCAATCTCACGATAATCCTTTGCATGTGGTGCAAGCGTGGTGGCGATAATCTGATGCCCTCGCTGTTTTAGCGAACGAATGCCTTGTTCGATAGAGTCATGGTTTATTACTTCTATCCATTTTTTTATACCGCCAGCTGCCATCTGCGTAAGACGGATAGAAGGTTTGTTACTGACTGCGTGAATCTCAAGCCCGCCCACAGCTTCTAATGTTCTTGCTACGGCAGCGAGATTATGAGGTTTACGGACGTTTTCCATTATTACGGTCAGGTCCGTTTGCCTTTTTTCCAGGCAGGCTTTTATGGTAGCTAAACGTTGTTGCGTCATAGTGTAAATGTAAGTGAATAGGTTCTTATAAAATATTATCCGGTGTTTACATGTTAACTATTATTTCTTTGTTTCTGATGAGAGCTCGCCCTGTGTTTGGTGTGCTCGTGATCGTTGGTCATCTGCATTTCCGTATGGATTATGTTTAGGTTCGGGGTTGCTTGAGCAAGCTGTTATTGACGTTAAAAGCAATAATGCAAAGATAGATAGGCTAATTGAGCGCATGTGAATTTCCTGTTTATTTCTGAAATGGCTACATTACGATTAGTTAACTTAAAACCAGTAACTTATCGATTGACTTAACCTTACTACAAGAAAAAATTCAAATCGAGTAAATGCGTGACTATATAGTAGTCATTGTTGTAAGCAAAATAAGAAAATTATTTTGTGTGTGTGAAACTGAGAAGATAAGTCATCTTTATTTTTGATATCACGAATGCTAAAAATTATCGAACGTCGATAGTACGATAATTTTATATTTTATCTCAAGACTGCTCGTTTTTTTATTTCTTCTAACTCTAATTGACTTATTGAACGACTGATTAGTCGTTTTTGTACAGGTAATAGATCAATAAATTGTGTGCCAATCATTTGTCGTTTTTTCGATGGGATATCTTTCATGTATCGTACTTGTACAGTGCAAATTAGCCATTCGCCACATGGTAATTCAATAACGCATTCATAATATTCGCCAACTTTAAAGATATTTTTACCTTCGGGTATTATCTTTCCCGCACCTCCGTGTGACAGATCATGTAATTCTGCGACGGTAGGTCTGTTACTGCCATTGTCGATTAAGATGTGCAGTGTTTTTGATAAAGGGATACGTACCCGGTATGCCACACGGCGTTGTTGGTAATTAAGTTTAGTCGGCAAACGCATATAGTAAGTGGTGATGTTTTTCTGTACGTCTACACGGGAAAGTGTCGTGCTAAATTTAATATCGACACCATCTATCTTGCCTCTAGCTTTCACTTTGCCGACTTCAAGTAAGTGTTCGTGCCCCGTGTTGGGCATGAGCTCATCCAGTAAAACATAGGGTTTTTCGACACCGACAATGCAACTGGCATAGTGCTTTTTATAACCTGGTATCTGTAACGTTAACGGTGAATAATGTTTGGAAAGATTTTCCAGTAGTCGTGCGATTCTTGACGGATCGGTTATTAGTTCGCTGTCCGGTTGGTCGTCGTATGGCAGGCTTCGTACTATTTTAACCATGTGTATGTGTGAATTAATTAAAATGTTGGTGAATGATTATCATAGTAATTATCGTCAGTTCATGCGTTTTCTATAACTTTTTATTGCGCTTATTCAAGCATTATTGACGATGAAAAATAATAACGGACATACAGAAAATACATATCTAGGTGTGCAGGTTTATTGTTATATGGTTTTGTATTTCACTCTGACTTAGTCGATAACATCTTATGCTACACTCGTCGACGCTAAATTCTTAAGCCTCATAAGGGTAGTGAAAATGTCCGAGCAAAATAATTCGTACTGGAAAGCTAATATAGCTTTGGTATTAAAATTATTGTTCATCTGGTTTATGGTCTCCTTTGGATTCGGGATTTTGCTCTTCGAAGAACTTAATCACTTCAAGATAGGCGGTGTTGGTTTAGGCTTCTGGTTTGCTCAGCAAGGTTCAATCTATACCTTTCTAATTCTGATATTTATCTACGTAAAAAAAATGAATGCGCTCGACAAAAAGTATGGCGTTGAGGAAGACTAGCGTATGGATCTTCAAACACTGACCTATACCGTTGTTGGTTGTACCTTTGCGCTATACATTGGCATTGCGATTTGGGCGAGGGCGTCGACCACCAGTGAGTTTTATGTTGCGGGTAAACATGTACACCCTGTTCTTAATGGCATGGCAACCGCGGCTGACTGGATGTCTGCGGCCTCCTTTATTTCGATGGCGGGGTTAATCGCTTTTACCGGTTATGGTGGTTCAGTATTTTTAATGGGTTGGACCGGTGGTTATGTTTTATTGGCCTTGTTACTTGCGCCTTATCTACGTAAGTTTGGCAAATTTACCGTGCCCGAATTTATTGGCGAACGTTTTTATTCCAGAACGGCGCGTATCGTTGCCGTTGTTTGCCTCATCGTGGCTTCTATCACGTATGTAATCGGTCAGATGAAAGGTATTGGCGTTGCCTTTTCGCGTTTTTTAGAAACCAGTTACGAAACAGGTTTGTACAGTGGCATGGGTATTGTTTTTATCTACGCCGTAATGGGTGGTATGAAGGGCATCACTTACACACAAATAGCGCAATATTGTGTACTGATCTTTGCTTATACCGTACCGGCTATATTCATATCGTTAAACCTTACTGATAACCCGATACCGCAGCTTGGTCTTATCGGTACCATGAGTGATGGCATGTCCTTGATGGATAAATTGGATCTGGTAATTACTGATCTGGGGTTTAAAGAATACACAACATCCAAACTTGGCAGCACGCTTAATATGTTTGCCTATACCTTAACGCTAATGATAGGTACCGCAGGTTTGCCGCATGTCATCATTCGTTTTTTCACTGTACCTAAGGTGAGAGATGCACGATCTTCAGCAGGCTGGGCGTTGGTGTTTATCGCAATTTTATACACCATTGCACCTGCTGTAGGTTCAATGGCTAGACTCAACCTTACCAATACCATTCAGACTGGCCCTGTCGGAGAAGTAGAATCGAACCTGCTTTATGAAGAGCGCCCGCAATGGTTTAAGAATTGGGAAAAAACGGAATTATTAGTATTTGAAGATAAAAATGGTGACGGTCGCATCCAGTATTACAATGATGAAAATCTTGAATTTGCCGCTAAAGCAGAGGCACAATGGGGCTGGAAAGGTAACGAGATGGTAAAGGTTGACCGTGACATTATGGTGCTGGCCAACCCTGAAATTTCAAACTTGCCAGATTGGGTAGTTGCACTGGTAGTGGCAGGTGGACTTGCCGCTGCGTTATCTACCGCTGCTGGATTACTGTTAGCCATCGCGTCATCCATTTCGCATGATTTATTAAAAGGTACTTTCATGCCTAATATCACCGAAAAACAAGAATTAAGATATAGCCGATTTGCCATGGCAGGTGCTATTTTAGCTGCTGGTTATCTTGGTTTGCATCCCCCGGGGTTTGCGGCTGGCACCGTTGCCATTGCCTCTGGTCTGGCTGCTAGTTCTATTTTCCCCGCACTGATGATGGGTATCTTTTCAAAACGTATAACTGATAAAGCCGTTATCTGGGGCATGGCCTGCGGCATTGGCGTTACTATGCTTTATGTGTTCCAACACAAAGGTATTATGTTTATTCCGGGTACATCATTTTTGGGTGATATGAAACCGGACTGGTTTTTTGGTATTTCACCTAATGCCTTTGGCGTTGTAGGTGCAATAGTCAATTTTTCTGTTGCTTTTGGTATCACTAAAATAATGCGGGACAAACCACCCGAACATATTCAGCATTTAG
>JAESSQ010000004.1 GCA_016764035.1 Gammaproteobacteria bacterium | reverse complement strand
CGAGGTTTTGCCGTTGTAGCTGACGAAGTACGAAAATTAGCGTCGATGTCGGCAGAAACAGGTCAACAAATGATAGAAAAAGTTGGCAATATTTCTGAATCTGTCAATTCAACACTAATTCATACCGAAGAATCCATCGAACATAATCGAATTGCTGTCGATAGAGGTAAAGCAACTATTGAAACTGTATTTCAACAACTACAAAGTACTATCGAAACATTACAGGATGACAGTTCACTACTTCGTTCATCTAGCGAAGATATTAAAGATGAAATATCGAATGTTTTGGTTAGTTTTCAATTTCAAGACAGAGTTTCACAAATACTTAATAGTGTATTAACTGACATGGATGATATGAATGGCAAGATAAGCTTTAGTCAGCAAACGCGTTTAAATAATACAGAAGTAGTACCGATAGATTATGAAGAACATGTTCGCATAATGAAGCTTAAATATACAACAGAAGAACAACATCACAATCATACAAATTCTAATGCACATGATAGTAAAAATAATACAGAGTCAGAATTAACATTTTTTTAACAGGAGAAAAGTATGTCAAAAACAATCATGGTGGTCGATGACTCTTCTTCGATAAGACAAGTGGTAAGTATTACGTTAAAAGGTGCAGGTTATGAGGTTATTGAGGCTTGTGACGGTAAAGATGCACTAGCAAAACTTACAGGGCAAAAAGTACATCTTATTGTTAGTGATGTGAATATGCCAAATATGGATGGCATTTCATTAGTTAGAGAGGTTAAACAGCTTCCACAATATAAGTTTACACCAATAATGATGTTAACCACTGAGTCTGGTGCAAGTAAAAAAGAAGAAGGCAAAAAAGCTGGAGCCAGGGCATGGCTGGTAAAACCATTTCAACCACCTGCACTGTTATCTGCTGTAGCAAAATTAGCATAACTGCATTTTTATAACTGCATGAGTAATCGTAATTAAACATTAAGTCGTTAACTGGATTAAAAAATGAGTATAAAAATAGAATCTGTTGATAACAAATCGCAATACATTATTTCAGGCGAATTAACAATTTACACAGTCAAAGAATACAAAGATGCTATTTTTGAGAACTTTTCAATTGACAATGACATTGATATTGATTTAGAAGCTGTGGATGAAGTTGATATAAGTGGACTTCAATTGCTTTCAACGATATATAAATCATTAGAAAACAGTAGTGCAGAAATTAAAATTACATCGTTAAGTAATGTAGTAAGTGATGCTTTTAATATAAGTAATCTAATAAACGTTTTAAACACTGAAAATATAGAACAGTAGCATGAGTATCGAAGACACATTTCGTGAAGAGGCAGATGAATTATTAATTGATTTAGAAGCTGCGATGCTTGAGTTAGAAGAGCAACCAGACGATGCTGACTGTGTTGATCGTGCATTTCGTGCCATGCACACCATAAAAGGTTCCGGTGCAATGTTTGGCTTCGACAAACTTGCAGCATTTACGCATCATCTTGAAAATGCATTCGATCTCGTTCGCTCTGGTGACCTCAAGATAACCAAAGAACTAATAAGTATAAGCCTGGATTCTGGTGATCACATCCGTGATTTGCTCGAAGTAAAAGAATCAAACAGTGATATTGATCAAGCCTCTCAACAGTTGCTTGATCGTTTAAAACTGCTCGTTGGTACTGAATCTGATAACGGCAGTAACTCTCTTAATGATGCTGATGTAATCATTGAACAAGACGATGCTACATCAGAAGATATAAAGACTTATCGAATTAATATTAAACCTGATGAAAACTCATTTGCCAATGGTATGGATCCTTTGCCAATATTGCGTGAATTAAATGACCTTGGTATATGTAATGTAACCGCATGTACCGATGAATTACCAGAGTTCGACAAGTATGATGCTGAGAAGTGTTATCTATCGTGGGAAATTATATTAAGCACTGACCAGGTGTTAAACAGCATAGAAGATGTTTTTATATTTGTAGATGATGATTGGAAAATAACAATTGAACAAATAGACGAGAGTGACAATGCGTCTAGTGTTACTGAATATAATTGCCATGTAGAACATCAAGATGAACATATCAATTTACCAGAAAAAATAGATAGTAAAAATGATGATTTAGCAATATTAGTTGATAAACAAACAATACCAGAAACATTACCGATAAAAAAGAAGAGTAAAAAACAAAAAACAAAAGAAGTCGTTAATGTAAAAGTACCTGCTGAAAAGTTAGATTCACTTATGGATCTTGTCGGTGAACTTGTTATAGCACAGGCAAGGTTAAATCAATCGGCTGGTGTTCTACATGATTCTGCTTTAACAAACATTGCTGAGGATATGGAACGTTTATCTTCAGAATTACGTGATAATACACTTGGCTTACGAATGTTACCAATCGGTACAACATTTAGTCGTTTTAGACGCCTGGTAAGAGATTTATCGAATGATCTGGGCAAACAAATTGAATTGGTGACTGAAGGTGGTGAGACGGAATTGGACAAAACCGTTATCGATAAGCTTTCTGATCCTTTAATACATCTTATTCGAAACAGTATTGATCATGGCATAGAAACACCTGAAGTTAGAAAAGCTTCTGGTAAGTCAGAAAAAGGTACAGTATTACTAACAGCAGTTCACTCAGAATCTAACGTAATAGTAACCATTAAAGACGACGGATCGGGTTTAGATGCAGAAGCAATACGTGAGAAAGCTATCGAACGTGGTGTGATTACACTTGATTCGACGCCAACACCACAAGATCTCTACAATTTAATATTTGATGCTGGATTTTCAACGGCCAAAGAAGTTTCCAACATTTCTGGTCGTGGTGTAGGTATGGATGTGGTTAAACGTTCCATTGAAGATTTACGCGGAAAGGTCAGCATTAATAGTGTACCTGGTGAAGGTAGCACCGTCACAATTGTATTACCTCTGACGCTCGCAATCATCGAAGGCTTATTAATAAGTGTGTCTAAAGAAAATTATGTTATTCCTTTAACAATAGTCGAAGAGTGTATCGAATTAACCAAACAGGAAGTAATGCAGGCGAATGGTAAGCAACTTATAGAAGTACGTGGAGAACTCGTGCCCTACTTACGTTTACGTGAATGTTTTAGCAACGATTCTGATAACCCGGATATAGAGCAAATAATAATAGTTAAAAACGGTAGCTCCCGTTTTGGGTTTACGGTTGATGAAGTTATTGGGCAACACCAAACGGTAATAAAAGGCCTTGGAAAAATGTACGAAGGTATACATGGTGTTGCCGGTGCCACGATACTTGGCAGCGGCGATGTTGCGATTATTCTCGATGCTCCAGCACTTATAGAACTAGCGGTAACTGATAATAATACGATGCACTAATATTTTTTTATAAAAGCATCGTAAAATTTAATTAAAACAGGTAAATAAAAATGAAAACTAATATGCCCGTCACGACTAATGAAATAGAAATAGCTGATGGCGAAATGCTGGTTACAAAAACAGATGTCAAAGGTGTGATTACTTATTGTGATTCATCGTTTAGACGAACAACTGGTTTTAATGAAAAAGAACTTATCGGAAATAATCACAACATCGTACGTCATCCTGATATGCCAGAAGCATTATTTGCTGACTTATGGGACAAAATAAATACTGGAAAGCCGTGGTCAGGTATCGTTAAAAATCGTTGTAACAATGGTGATTATTACTGGGTAAAGGAAAACGTGACACCCATTCGAGAAAATGGTCGCATAATAGAATATATGTCTGTGCGAACTAAGGCAACAGCTAAAGAAATATCGGATGCCGAGTTACTTTATGTGAAATTAAATAACTGTACACAAAATCTTAAACCTGGTTTATTGCAAAAACTAAATCCATTAAAAAATCAAAGCCTTGGAAAAAAATTAAGCATAGTGAATATAATATTTATGTTAAATATTATCGCGCTTCTGTTCTTTCAGGTGAATGATAAAAATAATGATATTGATTTTTCATTAGTTGAGCTTCAAGGCGTTGAATATATACATCCATTAGAATCACTGATGGCAAATGTAGCGTTACACCGTGGTATTACAAGCAAAATACAAGCGGGTGAAGATTCGTTAAGAGATAATTTATCTTCAATAAAATCTAATATACTCGATGACATTAATAGTATCGATAATGTTGACCAATTGTATGGTAACGATTTAGACGCGACTGATAACTGGAACCAGATTAAATCCGATTGGCGCTTGTTAGCCTCTTCTTCACAGCAAATGGCAGCCGATGAAGCCTTTGGTCTACATACTAATATCGTTAAAAGTATTCTGCAATTAATGATTCATGTTGGCAAGACATCAAAATTAATACTTGACCCAAATCTTGACCTTTATCATCTGGCAATAGTTACCGTTGAAAAAACCCCTTTATTGATTAATCAGGTTGGTGTATTAAGAGATAGAGGCAATCGCTTTGCCTCGTCAGGTACGATTGTTGCTGATCAAAAAATATCAATGACAAGTTTGTATGCTCTTACGAAAAAAAATATTAGTGAAATAGATAAAAATTTACATGAAGTTATTACAAGTGCCCCTTTCAATAGTGACGAATTAGTAACACAACTTGAAGAATTAGAACAATCTTCTCGTTGGTTTATGGATTCAGTAAATAATGAAATATTGAGATCAGATGAGTTAGATATTGATGCAGATGACTTCTTTAATGATGGTAGTGAGGTTATCACCAAGGCTTCTATATTATTTGATACTGCGCAAACAGAACTTGTTGTTTTATTAAATAAGCGCATTGATGCTTTGTATTTTAGTATGTACCTGTCTGTAGGGTTATCTTTAATATTTATTTTTATAGCATTAGCGTTGGCTATCAATATTACACTGTCAATAACTGCATCATTAAAAGGCTTGATTGGTGTATTTGGGAACATAAATGAAGGGAAATTTGATAGTGATATAGAGGTAAATACGAATGATGAACTTGGTCAGTTACTAAGTGAATTTAAATCATTACAGACACGTTTAGGTTACGACCTTAATAAAGCAAAAGAGCATGCCACTGAATCTAGTCGTATTCAAACAGCATTGGATAGTGCCACGACTAACATAATCATGACAGATGCTGAGCATAATATTATATATATGAATAAATCAGCACACACGTTGTTTGGAAATGCCGAAAAAGAACTTCAGGTTGCCCTACCAAATTTCAAGAGTGATGAATTATTAGGTTCCAGTATTGATGTTTTCCATAAACATCCAGAACATCAGCGCAAGATGTTAAATGATTTAACAGAAACATTTACCTCTAATCTTCATATAGGTAATTTATTTATGGAGATAATTGTAAACCCGGTATTCGACGAATCTGGTAACCGTGTTGGCACAGTAACAGAATGGCAAGATAGAACCATTGGTGCGCAGGTAGAGCGTGAAGTTGAAGCTATCGTCGAAGCTGCAGCAAATGGAGATTTCAGTCAAACCATCAATGAGCATGACAAGAGAGGTTTCTTTCTTAACCTTGCGCAAGGTATCAATAAAATATTGTCAACCACAGGAACCAGTATTGATGATGTGCTTAAAGTTTTACGTGGTTTATCAGCAGGCGATCTCACCCAGAAGATAGATAAAGAGTATAACGGTGTTTTTGGTCAGCTGAAAGATGATGTCAATACAACTGTGGATAAGTTATCGGAAACTATTGGTCAAATTTATATTGGCGCTGATACCAGTGCTGATACCTCATCAGAAGTTCATAACACAGCACGTCAACTGGGGGATGGTTCGTCACAACAGGCTGCCTCACTTGAGCAAATCTCATCGGCTATGGAACAAATGTCGGCCAATATTAGGCAGAGTGCAGACAATGCTAGTCAGACAGAACAGATAGCACAAAAAGCTGCACAAGATGCAGACGATAGTGGACGAACCGTGTTAGAAGCTGTCACGGCGATGAAGTCTATTGCAGAGAAAATTTCTATTATTGAGGAAATCGCAAGGCAGACAAACCTGTTGGCATTGAACGCCGCCATTGAAGCTGCCCGAGCAGGTGAGCATGGTAAGGGGTTTGCTGTGGTGGCATCTGAAGTACGCAAATTAGCGGAACGATCACAGGCTGCAGCGGGCGAAATTGGTGAGCTCTCGAGTAACACGGTGTTTTTAGCCGAGCAAGCAGGCGAAAAATTATCGCAACTCGTTCCTGACATACAAAAGACAGCTGAATTAGTTCAGGAAATTAGTGTTGCTTCTCGCGAACAAGATATTGGCTCAGATGAAATCAATCGAGGTTTACAACAACTTGATGCGGTTGTGCAACAGGCGGCAACGTCATCGGAGGAGTTAGCCAGTACGGCTCTTGAACTATCTTCTCTGGTAGAAGATCAACGAGAAGTAATTAGCTTTTTTACATTAGATGATAGTGTTATGCAGCAAGCAAGTTCTGTAACTGATCGCCGAAACAATAAATCAACAGGTGCACCTCTGCGTAAAAATGCTAAAGAAGAAGGCCAAACTACTATTAATGAAACAGTTAATACGGGTGGTTTTGACATGGATATGGGTGATGACTACGACCAGTTTGTGAAGTACTAGTAGGTAATTAGTTATGAATACACAATTACAAGAAACGCTCCCTGACACCAGTGCTGTTCAGTATCTTACTTTCAGACTTGATGGAGAAGCCTTTGCGACAGAGATAAGTAAAGTAAGAGAAGTTCTTGAATACACCAAGATAACACGTGTACCAAGGACCCCCTGTTTTATGCGAGGTGTAATTAATCTACGCGGTAGTGTTGTACCCGTCATTGATCTACGTATGCAGTTTGGTTTACCACCAGGTAAACGTACTATTGATACCTGTATTATTATTTTAGAAGTAAATATTGATGAGAAGTTAACAGTCCTTGGAGCACTAGCAGATTCGGTACAGGAAGTAATCGATTTCGAAACTGAGCAATTGAGTGATGCACCGGCATTAGGTACGCGAATTAATAATCAATTCATTAGCGCTATGGGAAAAATTGACGAACGCTTTGTAATGATTCTTGATCTCGACAGTGTTTTTAAGATTGACCTTGAATCGTTATCCAGTGTTACGTATGACTACCAGGAAAGTTATGTAGATGAACAGGAAGATAATAATGAGAAGCTTATCGATACAGATAACACAACCGCAACATCCGATAAAACTGAAGTATCGTCTAACGATAATACAACTAATACAACAGGTATTGATCTTGATTCAGCCATACAAAAACATGCAGAGTGGAAACTGAAATTGCATACCGCGATTACACGAAATGAAAAATTAGAAGCATCAGAAATAAGCCGTGATGATTGTTGCATATTAGGTAAGTGGTTACACGGTGAAGCAAAATCTAAGTTCTCACATTTAAAAAACTATATTGAATGCCGTGATAAACATAAAACATTTCATGTTGAAGCGGGACGCGTTGCAAAATTTATTAATGATGAAAAATATAAAGAAGCTGAGACCATGCTAGGTGCTGGGTCGGCCTATGCAAATGCATCCAGCAGCGTGGCTACGGCTATTATTTCTTTGAGGAAAGAAATTGGATAGTAGAAAGTTCTAGTAATAATTTATAACTTTTTCTTAAAATTTAAATTTAGGACAGTATCAGAATGAATGCCAAAACCGATATATTTTTTAATGAACTAAAAGAAGCGGTAGATAGTGATAGTTTAACTTTGCCGTCGTTACCTGAAGTTGCGTTGAAAATACGTGATGCAGTTGAGGATGAAAATACCACAACAGAACAAATTGCAAATGCATTAAGCCAGGACGGATCACTTTCAGCGAGGATGATTAAAGTCGTCAATAGTCCATTATATCGACCTAGAACACCGATTGATGATTTGCATGCAGCAGTAACACGACTAGGGCTTACACTGGTTAGAGATTTAGTAATGAATCTGGCAATGAAACAGATGTTTCAGGCAACATCTGACGTTCTCGATAAAAAATTTAGAAGTGCCTGGTCAACTTCTGTTGATGTTGCTGCGATATGTCAGATGATGTCAGTAACCATGGAAGATATAAGTAAAGAAAGAGCATTACTTGCAGGCCTGGTACACAATATTGGGTCACTACCAATATTGATGTTGGCCGTTAATGATGATGATCTATTTAATGACGCAGCAGCGTTACAGTCAATAATCGTTGAATTGCAGGGACGTGTTGGCGAACTTATTTTAACAAATTGGAATTTTTCAGACAGTTTAGTTGAAGTGGTTAAACACTGTCATGATTTTAATTATACAAATGATGATGATGCGAATTTGGTTGATCTTGTTCAGGTCGCATTATTACAAGGCGGCTTTGTTAGTGAGGATTATGTTCCTGGCGATTGGACGCAAGTATCAGCTTTTTCAAAAATTGGAATGGATTCAGAAGTGAACGTCATTCATATAGAAGGTAATAAAGAGTGTATTGAAGATGCTAAGGCGTCTTTGAGATTTTAAATAGCGAGTGTTATAACAAAAATACAATAGTAGCCAAAGTTAACCTGTAAGCTGATTTCAGTGCCGGGATAATAGTCCTACTTTGCTCAAGTAATCTTTTAACTTACTGAATTTTATATATAAATTGTTATTCGACGAACGGTAAGCATTTCACTAAAGCATTCCACTAGATAGTCGATATCTTGAGGTATGAAGCTCAAGATAAACCGACTACCAGTATTAATAAAGATTTATGGGTTCTATGAATGTAACAGGTATGTAAATTTACTTGTTCTTTTAAATAGCATTCGACTAACTTTAATTGGCTTACTTGTTTATTCTGTCGTCGGCTGTGGAGGTGCGTCAGATCAACAAAGTTCAGATGACACCATTGGTAGTCAGGCTTTAAATAATACGGGACTCACCGATTTAAAAATCGCACAATCAGTGTACTTTGACCAAAGGATTCCAGATGAATTTTATCAAGAACAATATTCAAATGATGCCTATTATAATACGAGCCATATAAAAAACACTGATCTTTTATCTCTTGTTGATAAAGTAGGTGTAGCAATTTTTGATTTATCGAGTGATGATTTTAATGAAGCGTTGGCCTGGTCTGAACAGGCTGAAAATTTCCAATCGATATATAAACAATTAGTCGGTAACAGTGAAACATCACTTTACCATCAGTTTTCACGTGTTGATCCTGCATCACCGGAGTTTATTTTTTTACAGCGAGTGTTCAAATTAAGCATTTTGGACCGCAACGGTATTAACGATGATTATAAAGGAAGAATTACTATTGCTGGTATGACGGCTGCTGATGTCAAATTAATCGTCGAATATTTGTGGACGTTCACAATCAGTAATAATTATGGTTATGCGGTACTTTCATCAACGACAGTTGAGACTGTGGATGATTTTATTCATACCATGTTACAAGCTAATCTAACTATGAGCTTTAATGAGAACTGTGATTTGATCGAAGTTTATGAGATAAATTATACCGTGTCTAAGGCTTCAGGTTTTATTATGAAAAGTGATGTACTGAAGCGTGTAATCACATCAAAGCGTACCGGTGATTATATTGAAATTTGTGGCGTATGATAATTTTTACCATAAACATGTACTAGTGTGATTCTGTAAACTGAACCTCGGATGTAAGTTGATAACCCTTATTTCTAATGGTGCGAATTAAATCAGCCTCATGAGATTTGTGAGAAAGTTTTTTACGTAACTTTGAAATAGCCATATCTGCAGATCGGTCTAAAGGAGACCATTCACGCCCAGACAAGATATTTAATATTTCTTCCCGACGGATAGTAACGTTAGGTCTACCTAAAAAAGCAATCAATAATCGATATTCTGTACTCGTAATATCGACTGAAATTCCTTCAGGTGAAAATAGTTGTTGATTTATCAGGTTAAGCATCCAGCCTGAAAAATTAGCATGTGTGTTACTTTTATTCGACGTACTATCAGAAGCTTGTGTTCTACGCAATACGGTTTGAATCCTGGCGATGAGCTCTTTTTCTTCGAACGGTTTCGTCATGTAGTCATCAGCACCAGCTTCAAGACCACTAATTTTGTCGTCAATTTCTGCTTTTGCGCTGAGAAAAATAATAGGAACCGTCGAGAGGTTACGTATTTCATGTGCCAAAGTAAGGCCATCTCTATCTGGCAGCATGATATCCAGTATGGTGAGATCGATCTCATTTTCTTCAAGCATTTTGTGAGCGTCATCGGCACTGTATGCACACACAAGGTCGTATTCATGTTTTTCAATATATCTTTTTACTAGTCTGCATAATCGTTGATCATCATCGACTAATAATATTTTTTTATGACTCATAGGTTTCATCTACATTCCTTTACATTTAACGACATAGTAACACTAAGTAAGGGTTACTCGTCTAATACCAAAAAATCTATTTTTAGTATTTTAGTGACATTTCATTTGTATAGTAAAAAATAGGACTTTATGTTGTAAGTTAATGAATTTATATAGTATTTTACAAATCTTTACAATTTATCCGAAGGTTTTTACGCAAACATCAATGTTTGAAATTTAATCATCCTACATATTATTAGGAAAGTTAATAGTTCTAAAGAAATATGCTTTAAGACCGATTAAATAGTGGAAGGTCTATATGTTTTTAACAGTGACAAAGTATTAATATTTAAATAATTAAAGTGAGGTTTGAGGAATGGATTTAGCTACGCTTATAGGTATTGTAGCTGCAGTAGGTTGTATTATGGCTGCAATTATGATGGGCGGTGAAATGGGTATGTTTGTTAATGCACCAAGTATTATGATTGTCGTTGCAGGTACCTTTGCTATTGTCACCATGAAGTTTTCACTTAGTGACATGATGGGTGCATTTGGTATTGCAGCTAAAGCTTTTATCCATAAAGTAGAGCAGCCAGCTGAGATTATCGAACAAAGTATTGAGCTAGCAAATGTTGCAAGAAAAGAAGGCCTTCTTGGTTTAGAAAATGTTGAAGTTAAAAACGAGTTTCTTGCAAAAGGTATTACCATGGTTGTTGATGGTAACCCACCAGAACTGGTTTATAAAATACTTTCTAAAGAAATAACTTTATCTATTCAGCGTAACGAATCCGGTTTAAATATATTTAAAGCGATGGGTGATGTGGCACCTGCCATGGGTATGATAGGTACGCTAATTGGTCTTGTTCAGATGATGTCAAACATGAGTGACCCAAAATCTATTGGACCTGCGATGGCAGTAGCTTTACTTACCACACTTTATGGCGCAGTTATTGCCACGGTATTTGCACTGCCAATAGCCGACAAATTAGCCTTGCGCAGCAATGAAGAGAAATTAACGAAATCCATGATTTTAGAGAGTATTAGTGCCATTCAAGAAGGTTTAAACCCGCGCATGATTGAAGGCTTGCTTAGTATATATTTACCACAAAATAAAAAATCTAAAGACAATAAAAACAAAGATAAT
>JAESSQ010000280.1 GCA_016764035.1 Gammaproteobacteria bacterium | reverse complement strand
CAAAAAGTAAAAAAATACAGGAAGGACTAGCGTTGTTGGTTCTGATTATTATTTTAGCTTTAGCTCTTATTTCCTATTCGCTGTCTCAATTATCAATTGTGCAGATTCAAACGGATCAGGTAGAAAAAACTCAACTAGCATTAAAAAAAGCAAAGCAAGCCTTAATTAATTATGCGCTTGTCGGTGCAGATATCAATGTAGGTCGTTCAGGTAAATTCGGTTTTCTTCCGTGTCCCGACTATACCAATGCGTTAAATGAAGGCTTTCAAGACGGAAATTGTGGCGCTACAAATACTAACATCGTGGGATGGCTTCCAAATGTTACTCTTGGCCTACCACGATTAAGAGATAGTACAGGAACATGTTTACTATATGCTGTCAGCGGGGCGTATAAGCAATCACCGGAAACAAGCATGCTCAATGAGGATACTAATGGGCAATTTCAAATAGTTGATGATTCGGCTATCCCAATACCAATACAAGGTGTGTTGCCTGCAGATAGAATAGTCGCTATTGTATTTGCGCCGTCGAAAGTATTGACGGGACAGGCGAGAACATTTGCCGCAGGTAGTGATTGTGGCGAAGACTATGGAAATGTAACTGCATACCTAGAAGGTGATGGTGTTACTAATAATGCAGTACTGAATGGTGCGGCCGATTCGATAGATCAATTTATTCGTTTTACACCAACTTCAGATGAGGAAGCTAATCCTTATAATGACAACTTCATTACGATTACACGAGAAGAATTATGGACTGCAATTAATGCCAGAAATGATTTTACCGAAAAAATGACCGACCTAACGGAAGCGCTTGCGTGGTGTTTGTCTGCATATGTTAATAATGGTGTATTGGCTGATGATAAACGTATGCCTTGGCCTGCGCCAATAATGCTTTCGGACTATCGTATTAATTCTGAATATGATGATGAAGAAGATAGGTATGCAGGTCGGTTTCCATTTTTAGTTGATAGCTCGAATGTTGAAACGAACTTGGTTGTGGCAAATATATTTGATTCAGTGGGTTGTGAAAGTCTTAATCTAATAAGTGGTACAGTTGTTAACTTAAGCGATTTTAATACAGAATACAGACGGTTGTGGGAAAACTGGAAGGATCATTTCTTTTATGCTTTATCAAGTAAGTTTGACCCGAAATCGGGGAATACAAATTGTGGAGGTTCCTGTATAGATGTAGATGGCACTCAATATGCGGGAGTGGTTTTCTTTGGCGGTAGCCGGCTAGGTAACATTACCAGAAATGCACCACCAATAGATACAGACGATAAGAATGATGTTTCTAATTATCTGGAAAATGGAAACGATACTGAGATTAATACTGCGGTAGGAGATAACACGGATATTTATACTCTAAATACTACCAATGATATTATGTTCTGTTTGTCAGATGCTGTTCCTCCAGTGGTAGCTTTATGTTAAAAAAACATTCTAATGCAAAACATTCACAAGACGGCTTTACTTTAATTGAACTTGCAGTTGTATTAGTTATTGTTGGCATACTGGCAGGGTCGTTTATAACAACACTGGGATCAAGAATTGATGTAACCCGGCGTGCTGAAACCATTGATGAAATGGACGTTATTAAACAAGCGTTGTATGGCTATGCTATGAGTAATAATTTTGTTCATTTGCCGTGTCCTGATTGCAGAAACGCGGCATGCATTAAAGATGTTATTAATAATTTTGCAAATGATGGCATTGAAGACAGGTTTGGATTGGTATGCGATGTTGATGTTGCTAATGCAATTGCAGGGGAGTTACCTATTGGAAATTTACCCTGGCAAACGCTGGGCTTAGGCGCTAGTGATTCGTGGGCTAATCGATATAGTTATTGGGTGTCAAATTCTGTCACAGTTAATACTAGGAGTTTTATGTTAAGTCAGCCACCACCTCCTGTACCACCATGGAATACGGTATGGAATACTGCACAAATTAATACGCGCGTAGGTGCAGTTTTAAATGCGCTAAGTACAAATGCAGCTGTAGTAATTATGTCTCATGGTAAAAATGGCTATGGGGCTAATAATATACAAAACGTTGCTAATTCTGCGGTGCCAGTAGCTAATTTGGATGAAGCTGAAAATATGGATGATGACTTAACATTTATTTCGAGAGCACAAACAGATGCGGGTGTTGCGGCAGCGGTGGGTGAGTTCGATGATATTTTGGTCTGGATATCGGAATACGAATTAAAAGCTAAAATGGTCGAAGCAGGAAGGTTGCCACCCTAAGTCAATTTACGTATAAATATTATGTTGTTTTGCATAATCTAAAACATACCTGTCCAGCAGTATTGTCATGTACTGACAATTCATAACCATGATTCTTCGCCAACTCATGTGACTGATATAGCCCAATACCAAAACCATCCTGGGACGATACAACTTCATTAAATAATAGTTTTTCAACATGTTTATTTATAGCGCTGCCATTATCTGTAACTGACAATTGTAAGCGATTATTTATATTTGATAGTTCTACATGTATTTTTAAGTCAGGTTCTCGAATACGTTTACTTTTTGCATTGTCTAGAAGGTTTTCGATTACCGTGGTAAAAATATCTAAAGGAATTTCTATGTCATTTTCTATGTCCGCAGAAAATTCGATATGATGACCAGTATATCTGGACAGGAGTTGGTTCCACCATTGTAAGACAGAACCGGTTAAACCTTGTGTGGCGGCATCTGTACTATTGGGTGACTTTAATTTTTCTAACGTCGTATTAAGGCGCTGCGTTAACAAGGGCATTTGTTTTTTTAGTACGTCAATAATTTCTTGTAGGTCTGAGTCTTTATCATTAACAATCTGTGTCATGGTGTGCGTTGACTGCAATATGTTTTTCATATCATGCGTTAATTTTGAACCGGTTTCATGTATTGCTTGTAAATGTGCTTGCTTGATGAGTTGTTGTTCCTGCAGTTTTGCACGATAGTAAAACGTTAATACGCTGAGTAATAATTTTGCATGTAAAAATAATGATGGTCCGACAGGCGTGTGTGTATAGACCGTCAGCTTTAATTTTTCATCATCGATGTTAACGGAATAGGAAGATTTTTCACCTTCGATACCATCGTCTGTATTTGTTTGCCAGCTAACACCACATATCCAATGTTGTTGCATGAGGTAACGTACACTGGCGGCCAAAAAATTTTCTGACCTGAGGCTAGTATTGGACTCGAGCGTAGATACATGTGTTATCCATTGTTCAAATGGGCCGCCGATATCAAGAATGTATTTTTCCCACAGTTTTGCGATACCAGAAAAATCAGCGCGAGGCGCCCACAATAAAGCGGCGGTAAGTAAAAATGTGCTTAATGTAAAAATACTGATAGCTAACGATTCGATATAAGTCTGCGTTGAGGTTACGCTTATCAATATGCTACTCATGCATAAAAATATAACCAGTAGGACGACAAAAAAACCACGGATAAAATCAACCTGTTTCGTTGCTGTGTCGGTTACAGGAAAAAACAATAAAGTAAGAGGCAGTAACATTAATAACGTACTAAAGCCCGTCCGTAATGTCGATGATAGTGCGGCAAGGTCAAACAGACCAGGTGCAGTATTCAATATTAAATCAAGAAATAAAACGATAACGGCAATACCGTAGGCGGCGCGTGAAAGTCCGCGCGCGAAGATGCGACCGGTCAGTAATGTAAGCAAAAGGAGTGACCAGAAAACATTGGTCCAGGGATTAAACCAGTAAATAAAACTAAATATTAGAATGGATAATATGATGAGTTGCCGGGTGTTAAAGGTGAGCTCTTTTTTGACGACAGGTTGCCAGAGAAGAAAAAAACCAAAATGCGCTATTAAAAAACCCTGGGTGATGCTGTCGTTATCACCTAGATGAACGGCGGCCAACAGGCTGAATAACATAAGCCCTAGTAGACGATGTTCATTATTGAGTAACAATTGATTGTTTGAGACCATGCAACGTTTGTTCTGTATAAATCCTCATATTATTGTAGAACACAGCCGGTATCTTTGTGAGATAAGCGGCTATAATAAAGCATTCAGGTTGCGGTAGTGCCAACATAATAACGCTAGAAATCATGTTTATTCAAATGCTTACAATTGCAAAATATACTGTTATCGAGTCATTACGTAATCGATTATTCTTACTTACATTTTTGGTTATCATTATTAGTTTTTCTATGGTGGAATTCATCGGTGATTTAGCAATTACCGAGCATCGCGTAACACAGGCAGCCAT
>JAESSQ010000279.1 GCA_016764035.1 Gammaproteobacteria bacterium | reverse complement strand
GCGATGGTGCCACTAATACCACGTAATAAAAGGAACAGGGTAAGGGCAATAAAACCTAGCGCCAATGGGTACAGGTTGGCGACATCATCTTTGCTGGCCTCTGGAAACGCATTGTTCATCATCGCCATGCCGACCAGACGAATCTCAACCTCAGGATACTTTTCCAACATGCGTTGTTTAATGTCGCGAGCAAATGCGACGGCTTTTGGTACTTCATCCAGTGCCTTTCCAGGCAGTTGTACTGTGACGTTAACGCCTGCGAATTTACTGTCGGGTGAAATCAGGCGGTGAACTAACATTGGTTCATTGATGGCGATAGACTGTATGTCCAACAAATCGTTGTCTGATAGAGAAGAAGGGTCGAGTACCAGGTCGTCTACGATAAGGTCGTCTTCTTCGGCAATGGTATGTTGGTGATTGGTTATGGAGTCGACACGTGTAGAAAAGGGTATTTGCCATCCCTCCTGTGTTATGTCTTGAATAACAGTGAGTGTTTCTCTACTGAATACTTTTTTGGATTTTGGTGTGATGACAAATAAAATATTGTCATTTTTGTTAAAGGTTTTTTGCATTTTTTCAAATGCGAGTAATTGAGGATTATCTTCACCGAAAAACATTCGGTAGTCATTACTAAATCCTAAAAATTGTCCTCCAAAAGCAGCAGCAAACACTAATGCGAGTGATGCGAGGGTTACCAAATATTTCCAACGTATTATCCATCGTGTATATGATTCAATCATAATATTTGTTCCTGGTATTGTTATCCTTCGTTTTTTATTGGTAAATATTTAAGTGTTATTCGTACATTTTTTTAGTTTTTTAAGTTCATCCTGAAATAGCGCGGATGAAATTTTATCAAAGAGTTTATTGGGGTCTGACACCGTACTTAGAGGTTGCCATTGGTAGCCATCTAAAAAGCAATTGGTGTTTTTCCACAGCATTGTGACAACGGGGTTAAAGCCTAGTTCGTTAAGTGGAATGTCCGATTGATTCAGTAACAGCGCGCCATAGTGCATCGACCATAAACCAAAGACGATGGTACTGATGTCTTTTTCATATTTCTTCTCTAAGTCGCCACATTCGATAGCTTGCTGAACGATGCTTTGTGTTAATTGTATTATCTCGAATTCCAGTGCTTCCATTTCCGCAAGTTTTTCAACACTTAGCTTTTCTCTAACAGCATTATTTTTTACGGTTTGAATATTTTGTGAATCCATCGGATGTAACTGGTGATAAAGGGAGTAACCAATGCCGATTGCAGAATATCGTTCGCGTGTGGACCCCGAGTATTTGCATGCTCGTTCAAATATTTCGATAAGGTTTGAAATGCAGCGACAGCAAAGTGAACAGATCAGATCTTCTTTACTAGTGAAATGATTGTAGATGGTGCCTTTCGAATATTCGATTGTTTCGGCAACGCGTTCCATGGTCAGGTAGTTGTAGCCATGTTGGTGCAGTAGTGCTTGTGCGGTATCGAGAATGAGTTGCTCACGTTCGCGTATTTCACGTTGTTTACGTGACAGTGTGGTTGTGAGTACATCCTTAGCAATTGACATTACGTAATAATATGACGATTCGTCAAAAAAGCCAACTTATTTTTATAACACGTTTGTTATAACCAGAAAACGGTTAGGTAGGCTACCTTGGGTATTTGATTGCGCCTGATTCACGAAGTAACATGGTGATGTCTGTCGCCAGACGCTTATAGCCTTTTGCATTAGGGTGAATGCGGTCAGATTTTAATGATGATTCAGCAAGTATGTTACCTATGGTATCACGCAAATAAGGTATGTTATTTTGTTCAGCCAGCGTGTTGTATATAGATGCTGTATTTAAAAACAAGCCAAATTCAGGCACACCAATTAATATTACCTGAATATTTTGTTGTCTGGCAAGATCTATCATTTGCTGAATGTTATGACGGGTTATGTTGAGGTCGAGCTTTCGTAAGATATCGTTACCGCCATGACAAATGATTATCAAACCAGGCTGGTACTGTTTTATCAGCGTTGGTAGACGCAAAAGACCTTTAGCACTAATCTCACCAGGTTTTCCTGCATTGACTACTTTATGATGGGTAAGCTTTTCGAGAACAGCGGGGTACGATTTATCGCGACTGGTTCCTGTGCCGTAAGTTAAACTATCCCCGAAAGCAAGTATGGTCGTGTTTTCAGCTATAGGGTGAAGTTCCACCTTGTCACTGCAACCGATTATAACGCTGAGAATGAGCCCGATTATTATGTGTATAAAAGGCTGCTTCAGCATAATGTTAATACCTTATTATTTTTTATTTTTAACATCTGTTTTATAACGTAGCGTTTAACCGTCAATGAGTAAAGTAATTTCAGTGAAGTGATTTTTTATGGGTAACGATGTTTTGCATAGTGACGCAAGTCTACAAACAATAGATAAAAATTATTCTTTTTGCTGTGTGTATCCTGCAATAAATATTACGGCAAAATTAAAACAATGTGCGCAAGATTTTGTTGTGGATGAGCATGTTTCTGTGGAATTTAGCGGTGAGGGAGAACACTGCTGGGTTTACATAAAGAAGACGGGATGTAATACCGATTGGCTGGCGCAACAGATAGCGAAGTTTTGCAAAATAAAAAAGATGGCCGTAGCCTATGCAGGATTAAAAGATCGCCATGCAGTAACCTCACAATGGTTCAGTGTGCAGTTGCCAGGCAAGCCGATGCCTGACTGGTCAAAATTTGAAACGTCATTTGCAACGTACGTATCTGCTAACAGCGCTTCTTCGGACATACAAGGTAGTGAAAGTATACAAGTGTTAAAAAGTGTTAGGCATAATAAAAAACTGCAACGTGGCGCATTAAAAAATAATACATTTAAGATTACACTTCGTGATTTAAGCGATACCAGTGATGAAGCCTTTACGCGTTTAACGGAACGTTGTGATGTGATTGCAAAAAAAGGTGTACCCAATTATTTCGGTAAGCAACGATTTGGCCGTCATGGTAATAATCTTGATCAGGCAGTAAAATTATTTGGCCGAACGCGATATAAAGTCGCAAAACATAAACGTAGTATGTATTTGTCGGCTGCTCGCTCATGGATGTTTAATCACATTCTGTCAGAGCGTATTAAGGCTAATACGTGGAACACACACCTCCCAGGTGATGTGTTTATGTTAGAAGGTAAGTCTGCCTGTTTTAAAGATGAGGCCGGAGAACAGGATTTGCTGGCTCAGCGACTGGCGGCAAATGAAATACACCCAACAGCCATATTATGGGGAGAGGGAGATGCTATGGTTGCATTACAGGCAGCAGAGCTTGAGTCGCAGGTTATTGATAGCTTTCCAACATACCGTGATGGCTTGGTTGCTGCCAGATTACAGGCCATGCGACGAGCCTGCCGCGTGGTGCCAGGTGAGCTTACATATTGTCGTCAATCGGATGATTTTGTCGTGTCATTTTCATTGCCAGCGGGCAGTTATGCGACAATGGTGCTGGCGGAAATATTTTCTGATTTGTGCTGATGATTATTTTCTCAAACATGCTAACATTAGCGTTAACCGATGAAAAAGTATTATAAAAAACAATAAAGTACAGGTTTAACTTATGAATCCTAATTACCTTGATTTTGAACAACCTATCGCAGAGTTGAAAGCAAAGATTGAAGAGCTGCGTTATGTTGGCGATGACGCTGAAATTAATATTGGTGATGAGATTAATAAACTTGAAGAAAAGTCACGTTCACTGACAAAAAACATCTTCAGTAAGCTGACTGCATGGCAGACTTCAAAATTGGCGCGTCATCCTTTGCGTCCGTACACACTGGATTATATCGACCGTATTTTTACTGATTTTCAACAACTTCATGGTGATCGTGCTTATTCCGATGATGCAGCTTTGGTTGGTGGGTTAGCCAGGCTAGATGGTACGCCAGTTATGGTTATCGGTCACCAAAAGGGTCGCGATACCAAAGAAAATATTCGTCGTAACTTTGGTATGCCGCGCCCTGAAGGTTATCGCAAAGCTTTACGTCTAATGAAACTGGCCGAACGTTTTCGTATACCCGTTATTACCTTTATCGATACACCCGGTGCATACCCTGGCATTGGTGCGGAAGAGCGAAATCAGTCTGAAGCTATTGCGCGTAACTTATTTGAGATGGCTGATTTACAAACGCCTATTGTTTGTACAGTGATTGGCGAAGGTGGTTCAGGTGGTGCGTTGGCGATTGGTGTTGGTGATCGTGTAATGATGCTCGAATACAGCACATATTCGGTTATTTCTCCAGAAGGCTGCGCTTCAATCTTATGGAAAAGTGCAGACAAGGCGTCCGTTGCAGCAGAAGCTATGGGTATTACAGCTGAAAAATTAATCGATGCTGGTTTGGTTGATCAGGTAATTGGTGAACCACTAGGTAGCGCTCATCGTGATGTTGATGAAACAGCGCGAAACATCAAGCAGGCATTGATTGAAAGTCTCGAAAATTTTGAAAAAATGGATCTGGAAACATTACTTGAAGAGCGTTATAAACGCTTAACGTCGTATGGCCATTATTTGGAAGAGTCAGCATAATAACTAACAGTTGTTTGCTCAATCCTGGCAATACATATAAAACTACCGGTACAAATTTACCGGTTATATAGATAACACAATAAACGATAACTTCTCTAATATGTCCTTTATAAAACGATTCCAGCAATCATTGGAATCGTTTCAAACGCCCCCAGAAAAAGCATCTTATGTCGTAGCTTTTAGTGGTGGCGTTGATTCACATGTGTTGCTGCATTGTTGTAAAAAACTGAATCTGCACGTCCGTGCGGTTCATGTTCATCACGGTTTACAATCCATGGCTGATGATTGGGTGGCGCATTGCCAAAAAATTTGTAATGCCTTAGAAATACATCTTGATATTATCTACGTTGATGCAAAAAAACAGAAAGGGCAGAGCCCTGAAGAATCTGCACGATTGGCTCGTTACCATGCTTTGCAAAATAATTTAACGTCGGGTGATTACCTGCTAACAGCACAACACGTTAATGATCAGGCGGAAACACTATTAATACAGTTGTTTCGAACGGCGAGTAGCGCCGGTTTGTCGGCAATGCCGGTATCTAAGAAAATAGGTAATAATATTCATCTTCGTCCTTTATTAACTTTTCCCAGGCATGAGATAGAAGAATATGCTGAACAAGCTGACTTGTGTTGGGTAGAAGACCCGAGTAATCGTGATATTAGCTTTGATCGAAATTACATAAGAAAAAATGTTCTGCCTATGTTGGAACAGCGTTGGCCTGATATTACGGCACAACTAGCAACGGCAGCTAATCTACAGGCGAAAAATTTGCAAGTATTAGAAGATATGGCTGCTATTGATTTAGCCAATGTGATTTATATCCCCAAGGTGGCGTCGGTATCTAAAATAAGTCTTTTTGATACCGTATCAGTACTCTCAATGAAACGTTTAAAAACATTGTCATCAGCGAGATTATTAAATGCTTTGCGTTATTGGGTGCGGCAGTTCAACCGTTTACTATCGAGAAAGTTACTCGAAGAAATAGAAAAAACCATCGTGAACGCACAACAGGATACAACGCCTGTAATTACCTTTTTCGAATTTGAGTTTAGAAGGTTTAAGCATGGCTTATACCTGCTGAAATTAAACAAAGATTCGCTACCAAAAGTAAACGCTACTGAAATAGCATGGGTACCATCTTCGCCAATAACGCTGAGTGATTTAAATATTAAGCTAAGCAGTGTATTAAAAGTGGGTGAGGGTTTAAATAAAACGCTTCTCAATGAAACGTTAATTATTAAATTTCGACAGGGAGGTGAGAGCTTTCACCCGGCGCATCGGCAGCATTCTCAACGTTTAAAAAAATTGTTTCAGGAATCAAATGTTCCGCCATGGGATAGAGACTTGATACCTTTAGTATATTATAAGGATGCGTTGATAGCGGTTGCTGGCTTATGGGTGTGTAAGCAGCATTCGGTACGTGCGGATGAAGAAGGCTGGGTGGTTGAGCTTGATAGTTGCTAAGCCCTCGTTAAGTCTCCCAATAAAAAAGCCTCGTAAAACGAGGCTTTTTAGATACTAAAAAGTTTGCAGATTAATCATCACCAGATAAAGCACCCAGTATGTGAAGCAAACTTAAGAACAAGTTATAAATACTGATGTATAAAGAAACCGTTGCCATAATATAGTTGGTTTCACCACCATGAATGATTTCACTTGTTTGATATAAGATCATGCCAGACATAAGTAGCACAAACATGCCGGATACAGCCAGTGACAGTATTGGCATTTGAAAGAAAAGCGCACCCAGACCAGCAAGGAATGCAACTAAAATACCAACCATCAAGAACCCACCCATAAAGCTGAAGTCTTTTCGGCTTGTTAATACGTAACCAGATAAAGCCAGGAAGATGGCACCGGTACCACCTAATGCAGTCATTATTAGTTGACCACCATTAGCCGTTGCCATGTAAGCGTTTAATATAGGACCTAACGTTAATCCCATGAAACCGGTTAACATGAAGACGAACAGTATACCTAAGCTACTATCACGAAATTTAGCGGTCAAAAACAAGAGGGCAATGTAGCCGACAATTGTCAGTAGCCCGAAGTGAGGGACATTCATTGACATTGAAATGCCTGCCGTT
>JAESSQ010000278.1 GCA_016764035.1 Gammaproteobacteria bacterium | reverse complement strand
GTTTGCGTAATCCAGATAGACACCGCTGGTTAAAAACAGATCAAATAAATCTGCATCCACATGCTTATCATCTCGCATAAAACTTAATATTCGCAGTGAATCCGTCAACGTTTTAGCCTTCTTGTATGGCCGGTCAGAAGCTGTCAACGCTTCAAAAATATCAGCAATCACCATCATCCTCGCCGTCAATGGTTGCTCACTCATCACCAGACGTTTTGGATACCCTTTACCATCCATCGTTTCGTGATGACTACCTGCAATTAGCGGCACGTTTTTCAAATGTTTTGGGAAAGGTAAATTATTTAACATAATGATGGTTTGAATCATATGGCCATTAATCATGTAACGCTCTTCTTCACTCAAGGTGCCACGTTTTACTGAAAGATTATACAGTTCACCTCGGTTATATTTATATTCCGGTGTATCAACTTTAAACCCCCAGGCATTATCCTTCGGCATCTTATCAACTTCATATCTAGCGATAAGGTGTTCGCTCTTGTCTGATAACAGTTTTTCTTCTATCGGTAGTGATACGGTATTTTTTTCTTTACGATCTAACTCTTCCCAGGATAGACCCAGGTTATCATCAAGAGTTCGCAGCCATGTTCGCTCTGCAATCTTTTGCAACCTTTCGATTTTTTCATCGGCCATAAATTCACCACCGACGTTACACTCAGCAACAAAAGCAAAATCATCATCTAGCTTTTTAAGTTTTTGTTTCAGATTCATTAGCAGAACGTGTTTATCATCACCTTCTACAATCTTCTGCCAGTAGACAATTTCAGCATCGCGCTTTAACACTTCAAAACGTGTTCTCACTTCATGGATGCGATCATAAATTGTTTCCAGTTTTGTCGCTTTATCAACAACATACTCTGGTGTTGTTACCTTTCCACAATCATGTAGCCAGCAAGCTACCCTAAGCTCTTGCCACTGCTTTTCACTTAGCTCGAAGTTTTTATATTGATTGGAATCACTCTGGCAGGCCGCCTCGGCCAACATAAATGTTATTTCCGGAACACGTTGACAGTGCCCACTGGTATAAGGTGATTTAGCATCAATCGCACCAGCAATTAATTTGATAAAAGCATGCAATAAAGCTTCCTGCATAGTAAATAACTGCCGACTTTCCAGCGTGACTGCCGCAAACCCGGACAAAGCTTCAACAAATGCTATGTTGCCCTGACTTTCATCTGTACCTTCAATTGCATTGCTGTGTTCATATAACAAATACAATACCCCTATGATTTCATCGTTACGATTTTTCAATGGCAAAACAATGCTGGTCAAAACCTCAACATTAAAAATATCTAACAGAGGTATTAGTTTGTTTTCCGTTTGCTTATCCAGTCGGATAACACGACTAGCTTCTTTGTCCGAAAAAAAACTCGCTACCTCTTCAAATTTCATGTCAGGTAGATCGCTTGTTGTTAACGAAGTATTGTCTTTGTCGCACAAAAAATCGGCTCGCAATAAATCATCCCGCTCATTCAGAAGGTAGATAAGCGCGCCGTCCGACTTACTGATCAACATGGTTTCTTTTGTTATACTTTTTAATAAGACATCCAGGTCTTGCTCACCTGCTAACGAATCAATCAATTTAATAAATTGATTGATAGTCGTTTTCATTGACTCCATCGCAAAATCAAGTGCATCAACCTCTTTAATAAACGAAGGTTTAAGTCTGGTTTCAGCAAAATCAAAACGCGTTATTGCTTCTGCTTCTCGCGCTAATAAATTTAATGGCGTCGAAATTTTTCTTGCCGTAAGCCAGACAATTGGTAAAAAAATAATCAATACTATAAAAGCGATAAAAATTAACCGATTACGTATCTTGATAGCATCTGCCAATAATTCATCAACCGGCGAAAGCATGAGTGCGTAAAGATTGATTCCACCCGGCTTCGCCACAATTCGACTACTTCCAATCCAGCGTGCGCCTTTATATTCAAAATCAAGATCCTGCTCTTTCAGCACAAAGTTATTTGCTACATGGGTAAGAACACCGCTGTCTAATTGGTCTAGATGTGCCAACTGAATTTTTTCTTGATTTGAGCCATCTGAATTATGCTGTACAACTTTTTGTTGATCTTTATACGCAAAAGTCTCGCCATCTGCATTTATTAAAACCACTTCAGAATTCGGTGTCATCTGATGTTTGGCAAGCGTATGACTCAAATTTCGTAATGTGATATCAAAGACCACGACCACGCCAGACTCAACCGTTTTACTCATCACTGTTAGGCCGACGATTTTACTTTCATAAAACAGGTAAGGTTTTGTTGCCGAAGGTATCGCTGTCGCTTGTTGGTACCAGGGGCGTAATCGAGGGTCAAACTTACTGTCTTCACCCTCATTTCTTGAAATCTCGTTTAGCTCACTATCTACATAAATTGCGTATAACTTACCTGCATCAAAACCTGCTTTTGTATCGATATCGTCCTGTGTTTTATTTAAGTAAAAAACGACAAAAGTAGCACCGTCAGGAACACGATATTTTGCCTGTACGTAGTCAGCATCACTCCATGTAACGCCAATATAGTCACCATTTTCATAGCCAACACCGACAGCAAAAACAGCAGGCTCTGACGTCAACACTGCCTGAAAATTAACCAAATAATGGATACGCTGCTTAAAAGAATTTGCTTTAATTACCGGTGACAGTCGAAATTGATTAAGACCCTTAGCAACCGAACTATAATTTGCAGCAAAATCAAGGCTTAACTCATGCGCAGATCGCACGTATAAACTTTTAGCTGAATTCAACATCATGTCGGAAGTTTTAGTAAAACTCTGCCAACTCAAAATAACCGCTATTGCCACGGTGATAGTAATAAATAATAGACTTATTATTGTTTGTAGTGAATATTTTTTTTGCATAGACAGCCTTTTTATTTGTCCCTTAAAAGCAGCTTAAGATAATACATAACAACTTGAAAAATATGTAATTATTATATAAACCAGTATTAAAAACACAAACTATATATAAAAATTAATGGTCGTTACTTGCTAATGCCAGAATATACTTTTCATGCACTTATTGCATTCTATTTAAGATAGGCCTAATATCAGATAACACGAATGATAACGATTCTCCTTAGCAATTACATCGAGACCCTATGACCAGCCTGGAACCTACAACAAACTTGCTCAATTTGGCCAATGGCCGCAGTGGTCGTATCGCCGATATCAAAGGCGGAAATCAGATGGTTAGACGCATGCTATCACTTGGCTTACGTGTTGGTACTATCGTAAACATGCTTAATCACCGCGGTAAAAGCGTGGTGATTCAAAATTCCGGAACCCGCGTGGCACTAGGCCCAGGCATGGCCGAAAAACTTCTGGTGGAGCCTCTCGAAAGTTGAT
>JAESSQ010000277.1 GCA_016764035.1 Gammaproteobacteria bacterium | reverse complement strand
TAATACAATAATAGAACCTTCGAGTATGAATAAATGCGTATCAACAATAAAACTTTGTAAGGGCAAAAAAACAACTAGCGGCAGTAATACCAGTAACAAAAAAACCACTGAATACCTGAAAATATAAGAGAGTGTTGTGGTTGACGCATTAGCTATAACAATCAACCAGATAATAACTAACATGATGGAATGTTCATCCAATGCAGTCAATAAGATGACACTAACAAAACCCCAAACACCGCCTGACAAGATTGTTCCTATAAAAATATGCCATTTAGCTCTAGTATAATCTACGCAATTATTCTTATAATTTCGGAGAAATTCAAAGGTCGCGTATAATCTAAAACTATCTATAACTAATGCTAAACATAACCAAATGGTAAAACTTAGCATATCAACCCTAGGTTGTAGCAGTGCATACAAAAACAACGAAGCAAGAATCATGGTACTAACAGTAGTGACACGATTTTTATTAATGAAATCAATCTGTAAATGCTCAATTTCCAATGAAACATTATTGACTTCATCACTGTCAGAGTTTCGTAATAACATTTGCTATTTATTTCCTGAATGAATGATAATTATTTATCTACCCTAACAGAACTTTTATATCATTATAAAAAATTCTAATATTTACGTTTCATCATTTTTAGAAAAAACGTTTTGTATATCCCAGGTTGAGCGTTCATCAAGACAACGTTGTATTTGATCGCGTATTTCGTCTTCGACATGCAAGCCACGGTCAGCGATGGGGTTATTAACTCGGTGTAAAACACGATCAAAAATTTGATTAATAAAGCCTGTGTTATCAACAATAAGTGTGCTCGTTTTTTCAGCCAGCTCTACCAGTCTGTCATGATTATGCCTTATTGCTGAAAATTGGTCGCGATAACGATCTGCCCCACCTCTTTCTACGCCGGTTTCGCTTCTCGTACCCAGACGTTTAAAATGCGTTTCTCGATCAGCGACACTCACTACCACCCATACGATATTTGCTTTTTCAAATAAAAACTCTGGCAACGTGCCAGGTATAAGCGCCACGCCATCTATTACAGCTGAAATATCTTCTTTTATCAAACGGTTGATATTACCTGTGACACCGACCATGGTCATCAGTGAATGTGCATAGAACCATTCTAAATCATCTTTCTCAAAAGATGAGCCTATAACCTCGGGGAACAATTGTTCAGCATGTTCTTTACCCAATAAAAAAGCGATGGTTTCTCGTACCACTGACCTTGAGGCAACATCTGATGAAAAGGCTGTTGGGATGCCCAGCGTTTTTGATATATGCCGTGAAATGGTTGATTTACCTACGCCCGATGTACCCGCCACTAACACGATTGTCGGCTTATCTAAGTCTTTTAGATGTGGATAATTATCTACACGTGAAATCAACCAGTGAAAATAATCACACAAACTTTCCGCAGAACAAGTATGGCCTGCATTGAGAACCAATGGGTCTGTCGCAATAAGCTTGTTTTGTCTAACAACATTGTTATTCCATTCATTTAAATCTTCGAAATAATTGTCAACAAGTTCATCAATATGGGCATTCCAACTGATGATAAGCTGATTTTTACGTTCAAGTTCCAGTGCCGGCTCGGCAATGCCGGAACTTTCTATTAGTTTACGTGTTGCTATTCTTAAGGTTTTTAAATTGTCTACCTTATCGAACTCAGTACTAACGAGAATGGCACTGCAATGTAAATGATCAACCAGTAACACCTTTAATAAACAGGTTATTTCAAGTAATAATTTATGTTTAACCTTTTCTTTAATGTCTTGCTTTTGTACTTCAGCAGGGCAACTACCTAGAAGACCCTTAACAATTTTTCTTGCCTTGTCATAATGATACTTATCCAGTACCGCAAATTTTGTCACCAACTGATACTGTGTGTTTTTCACATTCAACAAACGTTCACGTGTTTGTTTGAATGTATCTGCATGTTTAATATATAACGCCAATAATAAATCGGTTGCTACCTGCTCACTCATACTGGCATGCCAATCAGAAATTTTATGTGCATTTTCTTTTTCGATATCAATCTTGGCTCGAATCAAAACAGACAATGCAGACATGGGTAGTTGTCGTAATAGTTCGGGCCACAATTCGCCCTGGTCGAGCTTATTGGTTAGCGCGTCCATCCAATACTGATTTGCTTCAACCTGCACACCACCATCGATAACACCGGCGTCTTCTTTAACACCTACGGACATGATGGTGATTTCATGGTCACGCCAAATTGAGTAATCATTACCACCATCAAACAATTCATTACCAACAAACAACAAGGCGTCTTTTTTTATACCCTCCTCAAACATAAGATCACCCACAGCACGGCTTTTATCATTACCCATTAAAACCAGCTTGATACCTCGGGTGGCATGCAAGTACGGCATATGCACACCGTTATCGCCAATATCTTGAATAAAATCAATATCTAACAACTTATTCCTAATAAACTTGTTTATGTTATTTCTAGTCCGTGTTTCTTGATCTCCATTGTATTTTTGTACAGAAACATCACCAAACATCATCCAGCTTATGGCACCACCTCTAAAGTATGTTTCCGCTTTGTCAGGATCAAAACCTGCCTGTTTTAATTCAACTTCCATCTGATCGACCAGGCTCGGCATATCTGAGTAACATGACGCATTTAAAACAGCAATCGCCTGTGTTATACGGTGCTGAAACTTTTCATCTACATCACTGCCCTTAACATAATGACAACTATTTTCATCGCAATCTACGCTGCTGTATTGATTTTTCAACGCTTCGATAAAACGTTGTTTACCGATAAGCACTAGCGTTTGCGCATCACTAAAATTTCGCTGAAAACTTTCTGACGAACGCCATTGATTGGTCGTGTCATCGTAATAACTTTTGGCACTGCCTTCGCCACCGTAATAGATAACATGGCTGAGAACGTCTTTAGGAAGTCGAAACAATAAGCGAGGCCCCATTTTATCAAGAGCAACACCGCTAACCGGTGCCCATAAAACATTATGTGCTTTTAGTCGTCGTATGAATTTAACAAGAGAATGTATCCATTTATCATCGGGGCACATTCCAGAACGAATCAGTGTATCGTCAATATCCGTTAACCATGCGCCTGAATATTTATTTACTGATGTCGACATGATTAGCCTTTAACTAGTTAAGTTTTGCTAATTGGAGCCAGGTATCAACCACCGTATCCGGATTTAGTGAAATACTGGTGATACCCTTTTCTAACAACCAGACTGCCATATCAGGATAGTCAGATGGGCCCTGACCACATATGCCAATATATTTATCTTCTGCCTGACAGGCTTTTATTGACATTTCAAGCATCATTAACACTGCCGGGTCACGTTCATCAAACGCGTTTGCAACCAAAGCTGAATCTCTATCTAAGCCTAACGTTAACTGCGTCATATCGTTGGAACCTATAGAAAACCCATCGAAATACTGAAGAAATTGCGCGGCGTTAACCGCATTAGAAGGCAGCTCACACATCATAATCAATCGTAAACCGTTTTTGCCACGTTCGAGTCCGTTTTGCTTCAACACGTCAACAACCTGTTTCGCCTCAGTCACCGTACGTACAAATGGAATCATCAACTCGACGTTTGTAAAGCCCATATCCTCACGTACTCGTTTCATGGCTTTGCATTCGAGTTCGAAACAGGCGCGAAAATCTTCTGACACATAACGCGAAGCGCCTCGAAAACCAATCATAGGGTTTTCTTCATCGGGTTCGAACTTATCACCGCCAATTAAATTGGCATACTCATTCGATTTAAAATCGGACATTCGTACGATAACCGGCTGCGGTGCAAACGCCGCGGCAATCGTCGCTACACCTTCAACAAGTTTACTTATATAAAATTCAACAGGATCACCGTATGCACGACTGCGTTGTGATATCACTTGCTGCACGTCAGCGTCCATCATATCGACATTCATCAGTGCCTTAGGATGAATACCAATCATATTATTAATAATAAATTCGAGCCTGGCCAGGCCAACGCCACAATGCGGTAATTGCGAAAAACTAAATGCACGATCTGGGTTGCCAACGTTCATCATTATCTTTACCGGTATCTCTGGCATCGCTGTTATCGATTGCTCAACATAATCAAAAGCCAATTCACCCTCATAAACAAAACCGGTATCACCTTCTGCACAGGACACAGTTACCTTCGCACCATCAGGAATCGTTTGTGTTGCATCACCGCATCCTACGACAGCCGGCACGCCTAATTCACGTGCAATTATTGCTGCATGACAGGTTCTACCACCTCGATTAGTAATGATAGCCGAGGCCTTTTTCATGATGGGTTCCCAGTCAGGGTCTGTCATATCCGTTAATAAAACATCACCATCTGCAAAATTTTCCATACCCTCAAGACTGGTAAACAACTGTACTTTTCCACTGCCTATGCGATTACCGATGGAACGGCCTTCAGCAAGAATATTGTCACTGCTCTCGGTTAAGGTGTATTTTTCAATAATATTACTTTGACGACTCTGTACTGTTTCAGGTCGAGCCTGAACGATATAAAGTTGTTGGTCGATACCATCTTTTGCCCATTCGATGTCCATTGGCTGAGCATAATGTTTTTCGATCGTAACCGCCATTCGTGCAAGCTCAGTTACTTCTTCATCACTAAGGCAATATATTTGTTGGGCTTCAGCTTCGTTAGGTACGATGTTAACTAATGCATCACTATCATCGTCGGCATAAATCATTTTTTCAGTTTTACTGCCCAGTGTTCGGCGGATAACAGCAGGACGACCAGCTTCAAGTGTGGTTTTATGTACATAAAATTCATCAGGATTAACTGCACCCTGCACCACCATTTCACCTAATCCATAACTGCC
>JAESSQ010000276.1 GCA_016764035.1 Gammaproteobacteria bacterium | reverse complement strand
GCTACGACAGCATCAAAAATATCAACATGTTAAAGGTATATAACTACTATTTTATGCCGCTATATTTTGTTCTGTTGTAGGTCGTGTTAGGTGTTTTTTGACGTAACATGACAAAACTATGCTGACAAAAGCACCTATCACGAGCTACAACTCAGGTTTTGGGGGCTATGGTCGGGTTACGCTGTCGCTAACCCGACCTACGGAGCTGTTTTATAAGTTAGTGAAACTCACTTATGAGGCAGCACTAAAGTGCGCAAAGCGGTAAGCTTGGTTTCCCTGTTACGCTACCTACTAAAAATTTTGTGAAAGAACCACTACGCCAACAACTCGAATTTGGCCTCAAACAGATGGGGCTGCATTATCCAGTAGAAGTCCAGCAAAAGCTGGTGCATTATATTCAGTTAATCGCGCGCTGGAATAAGGCTTTTAATTTAACCGCTATCCGTGACGTAGAAGAAATGGTTATTAAGCATTTGCTTGACAGCCTTGTTGTGCAGCCGTTTGTTGATGGTTCATTAATATTGGACGTTGGCAGTGGCGCGGGTTTACCGGGTATTCCTTTTGCCATTACATCACCTGAAAAGCAATTCGTGTTGATTGACACTAACGGTAAAAAAACCCGCTTTCTAACGCAGGCTAAAATTGATTTGAAGCTGGATAATGTCGATATCGTTAATCAGCGTGTAGAAGATTACCATCCAACAGTGGATGGACATAGGATATACTTCGACGTAATAACCGCGCGTGCTTATGCAGCGATAGATGATTTTTTAAGTAGTACTTCGCATTTACAAAATGAAGGCACTCAGCTGTTGGTGATGCAGGGTAAGCTGGATGAGCGATTTAAAGGTGGTCAATATCGACTTTTTGAATCGCATAAACTGGATGTTTACGGTTTAAATGCCGAGCGGCATCTACTTGAAATTAAAATAAAATAACTCAATTCAATCCTAATAAATCATGACAAAAGTACTTGCATTAGCTAACCAGAAAGGTGGCGTCGGCAAAACCACAACCAGCGTGAACCTTGCGGCATCACTAGCAGCGACCAAACGTTCGGTGTTGCTCATTGACCTGGACCCACAGGGCAATGCGACCATGGGTGTTGGCGTTGATAAGAATTCGCTTGAAAAATCTTTTTGCGATTGCTTGCTCGATGGTGTTGATACACACGATGTTATTCATCATATAGAGAATGTTGGTATTGATTTGCTGCCAGCTAATTCGGACATGACGGCGGCTGAGGTTGAGTTAATGCGCGCAGATAATGCAGAGCAGCGCCTAAAGACCAGCATTGCGCCGATAGTAAATGAATACGACTATGTCTTGATCGACTGTCCGCCAGCATTAAACATGCTTACCTTAAATGCGTTGGTAGCGTCGAACGGCGTGATTATTCCCATGCAGTGTGAGTACTATGCCCTTGAAGGCCTGTCCTCGTTAATGGAGACCATTAATCAGGTGCGCTCTTCGGTCAACCCTGATTTAAAGGTTGAGGGCTTGCTTCGCACCATGTTCGATTCAAGAAACACATTAGCAAATGATGTGTCAGCACAATTAATTGAACACTTTGGTGACCGTGTATATCGTACTATTGTGCCGAGAAATGTACGGTTGGCAGAAGCGCCTAGTCATGGCTTGCCAGCATTGTTGTATGAAAAAACATCACGCGGTGCGTTGGCATATTTAGCACTAGCGGGTGAGATGCTACGGCGAGAAAGTCGTAGTAAGGCAGCACAGGCTTCGACAGTTTAACGTGATTGAAATATAAAGTTTATGGCAACAAAGAAAAAAGGTTTAGGTAGAGGTTTGTCTGCGCTATTAGGAAACAGTGATGTCGGCGCAATAATGCAGCCTAAGAATGATAATGAGCTTCGACATATCGACATTGATTTAATTGAGCGAGGCCCCTGGCAGCCACGTGAATATTTCGATGAAGCGGCTCTGCAGGAATTAGCAGAATCGATAACGGCACAAGGTATTGTTCAGCCTATTGTGGTTCGCCAGAAAGCCAGTCTTGCTGGTCAGGCAAAATTTGAAATCGTTGCGGGTGAGCGCCGGTGGCGTGCGGCACAAAAAGCAGGGCTATCTCAAGTGCCTGCGGTCATAAAAATATTTGATGACCAGACAGCGGCAGCGGTTTCCTTAATCGAAAATATTCAACGTGAAAACTTAAACCCGTTGGAAGAATCCACCGCCTTAAAACGCTTGATTGATGAGTTTGATATGACGCATCAGCAGGTAGCTGACACCGTGGCTCGTTCCCGGGCATCGGTAAGTAATCTATTACGGCTGCAAGATTTAAATTCGGATGTGAAAACATTGCTGGCAATGCGAGATATAGATATGGGCCATGCTCGCGCACTGCTCGCTATTGATGGTTCAGAGCAAAGTCGAGTTGCAAAGAGGTTGCCAGAAAAGGGCTTTCTGTGCGTGATACAGAAGCTTTGATTCGAAAGATTTCTGCGCCAGTTAAAAAGTCGAAGGTGACACAAAGAGATCCGGATGTCATTAAGTTAGAAGAGCGTTTAACAGAAATAATTGGCGCGCCAGTGTTTATAAAGCAAAAAGCTAAAGGCGCAGGTTGTCTAGAAATAAGTTATTCAAGTCTTGATGTGTTGGATGGGATTATCAATAAAATTGAGTCATAATCTGGCCAGTATTTATAACTTAGAGTAAGCGTTTTTTTGGCGAGCGTAATTGTTGTCTGTGTAATAAAATATATTTATGCAATGATTGATTCCTTGACCACGTGTAGTTAGGTCTTATATACTTCGCGCGCATTGCATTTTTGTTAGACTGCTGTGCCCGATGAATAGCGCGCCGAAAAGCTGGCTGAAATGCAGAGAAATATGCAACAAGATCATCCAGACCTCACGGAACTTGTTAAGGCATCGCAGCAACAGGCGTTACGATTCGTTTTAACGCAGTTGTTCGTTACATCAATATTATCAATATTGGCATTGCTTATTTTCAATAATGTAGTAGGATACTCCTCGCTCGCTGGAGGGCTAATTGCAACTTTGGCAAACGCTTGGTTCGCAGTAAAAGTTTTTCGAGTAAAGTCAAAGGCTACTGAAGAATCAGTATTGGCTACATTTTACATAGGCGAGATATATAAGTTTATATTTACAGGCGCGATGTTTGTTATTGCGTTTGTTTTGATAAAGCCGCTGAGTGCAGTTGCTTTATTAGCAGCATACTTTTTGATACATATAACACCCGCTGTGCAGAATGCCTTTGGCAGATAGCACTTGTTGAAATGAAGATTTAGAGAGTTATATATGGCTAACCAGGCTCTGACAGCAAGCGAATATATCAAGCATCATTTGCAGAACCTTACCTACGGTAAGGTTCCTGATGGTTATGAAAATGCTGGCTCTTGGGGTTTTGCGCACTCAGCTCAAGAAGCTAAAGAAATGGGCTTCATGGCAGTCCATGTAGATACGATGTTCTTCTCTATCATCTTAGGCGCAATTTTCCTGTTTATTTTTCACAAAGCCGCCAAGCATGCGACAAAAGGTGTGCCCGGTGGGTTGCAAAATTTTGTCGAATGGGTTGTTGATTTCATTGATAGTAGTGTTCGCGGCTCATTTACTGGAAAAAACCCACTCGTTGCTCCAATGGCCTTAACACTGTTTATGTGGATTTTATTAATGAATCTCATGGATATAGTGCCAGTGGACTGGTTGCCACAATTGGCCGGTGTTGTTGGCTCTACAGTATTTGGCGTAGACCCGCATCATGTGTTCTTTCGCGTCGTACCTACCACCGATCCAAATGTAACATTTGGTATGTCTTTAGCTATCTTTGCAATGACATTATTCTATGGTGTAAAAATTAAAGGTATCGGCGGCTTTATGGCTGAGCTTACTATGCAGCCATTTGAAGCTAAAAGCTTACCAATGAAAATTCTTTTATTACCCATCAACTTCTTCCTCGAATTTGTTGGTCTTATATCAAAACCTATTTCTTTGTCACTGCGGTTATTCGGTAACTTATACGCTGGTGAGATGATCTTTATTCTGATTGCTTTATTATTTGGCAGTGGATTTATGCTGGCTATATTTGCTGGTGTATTGCAGTGGGCGTGGGCAGTTTTCCATATTTTGATTGTAATGCTACAGGCATTCATATTTATGACGCTTACCGTCGTATATATGGAGATGGCGCATCACTCTCACTAGAAAGCAAGAAACGTAAAAAACAACTATCTTTAACTTTTTTTAATATTTAGGAGAATACAATGGAAGCTTCATTGTTATATATCGCAGGCGCAATGCTTTTAGGTTTAGGTGCTTTAGGTGCTGCTGTAGGCATCGGCATTTTAGGTGCTCGTTTTCTAGAAGGCATCGCACGTCAGCCTGAGTTGCTACCAATGTTACGTACCCAGTTCTTTATCGTTATGGGTCTGGTTGACGCGGTTCCAATGATTGGCGTAGGTATCGCTTTCTACATTCTATTCGCTGTTATTTAAACCCACGTTTAAAAACAACCTTTTAAGAATATAAGAGAGAGCGGAGTTCATTCATGAACATTAATCTTACCCTGATTGGACAGTCGATTACCTTTGCGATTTTCGTCTGGTTCTGCATGAAGTTTATCTGGCCACCAGTAATGGGAGCCCTAGACGCGCGCAGAAAAGAAATTGCTGATGGATTAGCTGCTGCTGAACGTGGTCAACACGAACAGGTTCTAGCTGAAAAGCGTGCAATTGAACATATTAAAGAAGCGAAAGGACAGGCATCTGACATTATTTCGCAAGCACAGAAACGTGCAGGTGAAATGATTGAAGAAGCTAAAGGTGACGCTAAGACAGAAGCAGAACGTATCGTTACCGGTGCTAATGCTGAAATCGAACAGGAAACCAGTCGTGCACGTGAGCATTTACGTCAGGAAGTAATAACTCTGGCAATTGCAGGCGCGGAAAAAGTACTTAAACGTGAAGTCGATAAAGACGAACATGCAAGTACATTAAATGACCTGGCCACTCAGCTTTAAACACGGATACTTCTATGTCTGATTACACAACTGCTGCACGACCCTATGCAAACGCTGTTTATGATATAGCTAATGAGACCAGTTCTCTCAGTTCCTGGAGTGATGCGCTGGCAAATACTGCCGCTGTCATCAATGATGATCAAATCAGCGAATTGTTAGATGACCCTGAAACAGGCAAAACCGAAAAAGGTGAGCTGATAATCAAGGTATTGGGCGATAAGCTAAATTCTGCACAACAGAACTTGATTAAATTAATGGCAGAAAATGGTCGTTTGATGTTATTTTCCGATGTTGTGACGCAGTTTGAAGTCGCACGAGCTAAGGCAGAAAATAAAATCGAAGCTGAAGTAACCTCTGCTTTTGAATTATCTGCAGAGCAAACCAGCGAACTGGTTAAAACATTAAAGAACAAACTTGGCTGCGATATAACTTTGACTACAACGGTAGATGAATCGTTGATAGGTGGAGTAATTATCAAGGCTGGTGACACTATTATTGACGCGTCGATGAAATCGCAACTTGATTCTCTAGCGCTTTCATTAGGACGATAAGAGGCACATAATGCAACTCAATCCATCAGAAATCAGTGAACTGATTAAATCACGAATCGAAAACTTTGATAGCAAAGTTGAAGTTCGTACCGAAGGTACAATCGTTAGCTTAATGGACGGTATCATTCGAATCCATGGTCTGGCAGACGCTATGCAAGGCGAGATGATCGAATTACCTGGCGACACATTTGCTATGGCACTGAACCTTGAGCGTGACTCTGTCGGCGCTGTTGTTTTAGGAAGTTATGGCCATATGGTTGAAGGCGATACCGCAAAATGTACCGGACGAATTTTAGAAGTGCCCATTGGTCCAGAGATGTTAGGTCGCGTTGTAGACGCACTTGGTGTGCCAATTGATGGTAAAGGGCCAATTGATACGAAGCTAACTGCACCAGTCGAAAAGATTGCTCCTGGTGTAATTGAGCGTAAATCTGTTGATCAACCTGTTCAGACAGGTTTGAAAGCAATTGACGCTATGGTGCCTGTTGGCCGAGGTCAACGTGAGTTGATTATTGGTGACCGCCAAACAGGTAAAACAGCCGTAGCCATTGATGCCATAATCAATCAGAAAGGCACAGGTATTAAATGTATCTATGTTGCCATTGGTCAGAAAGCATCTACGGTAGCTAATATCGTTCGTAAACTTGAAGAACACGGTGCCATGGAACATACCATTATCGTTGCTTCAAATGCGTCTGAATCTGCTGCAATGCAGTATATTGCGCCGTATGCCGGTTGCAGTATGGGCGAATATTTTCGTGATCGCGGTCAAGATGCAGTAATTATTTATGATGACTTAACCAAGCAGGCCTGGGCATATCGTCAAGTGTCACTGTTGTTACGTCGTCCACCAGGTCGTGAAGCTTACCCTGGTGATGTATTCTACCTACATGCTCGTTTACTTGAACGTGCTTCACGTGTAAATGTTGACTATGTTGAAGCATTTACTAATGGTGAAGTTAAGGGAAAAACTGGCTCATTAACAGCCTTTCCAATAATTGAAACACAAGATGGTGACGTATCGGCATTCGTACCTACAAACGTTATTTCAATTACCGATGGACAGATTTTCTTAGAGACTGATTTATTTAACTCTGGTATACGCCCTGCTATTAATGCTGGTTTATCAGTATCACGAGTTGGTGGCGCAGCGCAGACTAAAATCATTAAAAAGCTTGGTGGCGGTATTCGACTAGCACTTGCGCAATATCGTGAATTAGCAGCTTTTGCTCAATTTGCATCTGATCTGGATGATATAACACGCGCGCAGTTAGAGTTAGGTGAACGTGTTACTGAATTGATGAAACAAGCGCAGTATTCACCACTTTCTGTTGCTGAAATGGCATTCTCCTTGTATGCAGCAAATGAAGGCTATCTCAATGATGTTCCAGCAAATAAAGTAGTTGATTATGAAGCAGCTATGCATGCTGATCTGAAGAGTAATCATAGTGATATCGTTGCTAAGATTAATGACACAGGTGATTATAATGACGATATAGCATCGGCAATGAGTGCAGCATTAGATAGCTTTAAAGCAAACGGTGTTTATTAAATTAATATTAAACATTCATTTAACTGACTAGAGATTAAACAATGGCAGGCGCTAAAGAAATACGCACAAAGATCAAAAGTGTACAAAATACACAAAAGATCACAAAAGCAATGGAAATGGTTGCTGCAAGTAAAATGCGCAGAGCACAGGTACGCATGTTCGCATCTCGGCCTTATGCAGAGAAAATGCGCAGCGTACTTAGTCATTTAGCACAAGCTCATTGTGAGTATAAACATTCATATTTACAGGATCGTGAAGAAGTTAAACGTGTTGGTTATATCGTCGTTTCTTCTGATCGCGGCTTATGTGGTGGCTTAAATACAAACGTATTTAAAGCTGCCGTTAATGAGATGGCTGATTGGCAGGACAAAGATGTAGAAATTGATATCTGCGCCATTGGCAAACGCTCTGCAACATTCTTTGCTCGTTTCAAAGGCGATATTATCTCTCAAGTTACCGATATAGGTGATCAACCTACCAATGAAGAGTTGATTGGTGCTGTCAAAGTAATGCTTGATGCATATGATGAAGGTAAGATTGATCGTTTGTTCTTGGTCAGTAATGTTTTCGAAAACACCATGACACAAGTACCAACGGTAGAGCAATTAATCCCTGTAAGTGGTGATATCGATACAGAGTTAGAGCATCACTGGGATTATATGTATGAGCCTGATACCAAGCCAATTATCGATGCATTGATGATGCGTTTTATCGAGTCTCAGGTTTACAAAGGTGTTGTTGAAAACATTGCCTGTGAAATGGCAGCACGAATGATAGCAATGAAAAGTGCTACAGATAATGCGTCTGACATCATTAAAGAATTACAAACGATATATAACAAAGCAAGACAAGCCGCAATTACTCAAGAAATTTCAGAGATTTGCGCAGGTGCATCAGCTGTTTCGTAACACTGATGTTTGTGTGTGAGAATTCATCTTTTCGAAGTGTTGAATAATTAATATTCTTAACATCGATAGACTGAATGTTTTAGAGCACATAGTTAACAGAATTTAACATTATTAATACTAAGTATTTATGAGGATAATATCATGAGCACCGGAAACGTAGTAGAGATTATCGGCGCGGTTATCGATGTCGAATTTCCACGGGATGCCATTCCTAAAGTCTATGACGCACTCAAACTAGAAGAAAAAGGTTTGACAATGGAAGTACAGGCACAACTAGGTGACGGCGTGGTACGTGCAATTGCCATGGGCCCTACAGAAGGCCTACGACGTGGTATGAGTGTCAGCAATACTGGCGAAGCCATTAGAGTTCCTGTTGGTCCTAAAACATTAGGCCGTATTATGGATGTTCTTGGCGAACCAATCGATAATGCCGGTGACATTGGTCATGATGAAACCATGCCTATCCATCGTAAACCGCCCAAGTTTGAAGATCAGGCTGGTAGTACCGAAATTATGGAAACAGGTATTAAAGTAATTGATTTAGTTATGCCTATTTCTAAGGGTGGTAAAGTTGGATTATTTGGTGGTGCGGGTGTAGGTAAAACGGTAACACTGATGGAATTAATTCGTAATATCGCTGTTGAGCACTCTGGTTTCTCAGTATTTGCGGGTGTCGGTGAACGTACTCGTGAGGGTAACGATTTTTATTACGAGATGGAAGAAGGTGGCGTACTTGATAAAGTAGCACTGGTTTATGGTCAGATGAATGAGCCTCCAGGTAATCGTCTTCGTGTTGCATTGACTGGTTTGACCATGGCTGAATACTTCCGTGATCAGGGTAGTGATGTATTAATGTTCGTTGATAATATTTATCGTTACACACTAGCGGGTACAGAAGTATCGGCACTATTAGGACGTATGCCATCTGCGGTTGGTTACCAGCCTACACTTGCTGAAGAAATGGGCGTGCTCCAAGAGCGTATTACTTCTACAAAAACTGGTTCAATTACATCATTCCAGGCGGTATATGTACCTGCCGATGATTTGACTGACCCTGCCCCTGCAACAACATTTGCCCATTTAGATGCTACAACAGTACTAAGTCGTAAAATAGCAGAGTTGGGTATTTATCCTGCGGTTGACCCTTTAGATTCAACCTCACGT
>JAESSQ010000275.1 GCA_016764035.1 Gammaproteobacteria bacterium | reverse complement strand
TATGGTTTGAAAACTTTAAATAAAAATATTTTATCTGTAAGTGTTGCAGCAGCATTATTAGCTGGTACAAGCATAGCAAACGCTGATACTACTGTAAGTGGCTTTGTGGACGTTATCTACACAGTAACTAACGACGGTCAGGCAGCAGCTAAGCCAGCTTCTGGTACTAATGGTGCAGAAAACAAATTTTTAGCAACTGGCGAAATAGACATAGTGAGTACAGTAAAAGGTGCAACGGTTCGTCTTGATCTTGATGTATCTATGACGGCTAATCAGTTAGTTAATGGTGGTACAGCATCTAATAACGCTGAGATTGAGCAAGCACATATCGCTGTTCCAATCGGTGGTGTAACGTTGATTGCGGGTGTATTCAATAACCCAATCGGTTATGAAGCTGAAGATGCACCTGATCTTGACTTCACTACACATAATATGATTTATGATATTTTAGATAATCAGACTGCTGCAGTTAGAGGTAATAACTTGGCTGGTGCGGCACTGACTGGTGCTATTGGTCCTGTTACTTTAACCGGTGCTTTTATTAATGACCTTGGTCTTGCTGCTGAAGAAAATTCTGTTGCTTTAATCGCTAACATTACAGTAGCATCAAACCTGGATTTAGAACTTGGTTATGTTACACAAGATGATCAGAAAGTTGGTGGTGCAGCAACCACTGCTGGTGATGTTCTTGACTTTAACGCTGTTTTTTCAACTAGTGCGTTTGCAGTTGGTCTTGACTACATGACTTTTGATAACGTTTTAGATGATGCAATAGTAGTTTGGGGTGGTGTTAACGTAGGCCCTGTAAACCTTAAAGTACGTTTTGAAACGGTTTCAGGATCTGGTGCAGGTGCAAAAGATGCAGAGCAAACAACTTTTTATGCAAGTTATCCTTTAGCTGCAAACTCAAGTGTGGCATTAGAGATTAAAGATGGTGATGTTGCTGATAGTGGACTTGGTGCCATATTGGTAAGTTCAGTTGAAGGTTCACTGGTTACTTTGGAATTCATCGGTACTTTCTAAGCTAGGTTTTTATGCATAGCTAACGTGCAATAATAAGCTACACTAATTATTGTAACGTTTTGGATATGGGTTTAGACGCCTGTATCTGAAGATAAGCGGCCCTAAGGGGCCGCTTTTTTTTGCATTAAATTTTGTGGGTTATTTTTGTGTTACGTTTACTAGTTACACGAGTTTTAATGCTGGTGTTGGTGAGCCTGTCATTTCGACCAGCGGGAGAAATCTTTTACTATTAGTTTTTAAAGAACGTAGAAAATAAGATTTCTCCCGCTGGTCGAAATGACAAGAGGCTGATTGTGGTGACAAGGGAATGCGCGAATGACATGTGCCTGCTCTAAATGACAAATGACGGGTTCAAGTAACAAGTGACTGGTTGAGATTATTAGCGAGCAGATAATTTTGTCTGGTTTTTCTCAGCGTAAAAAAACCGAGCAGATGCCCGGTAAGCGTTGAAGTATAAATATGCGTAACTTCTTACGTGAAATTAGTCGCCAAAAGTGTTTATAGGGCGTTAGTGCATATGAGCAATAGCTTCTTCACCTGGGTTAGGTAAACCGGAGATACGCCAGGCTGCCAGGCAGCTACCAAACATGCTTTTGATATTATGACCTTCGATACCAAGCTGTCGGCAAACTCTTCTTGGTGGTGGCATGCTATTAAGACGATTAAAATAATCGCGTATGTAATAGATCACTTGCCAGTGGTCATCGGTCAATAATGTAATACCCTCATCATTGGCAATTTGGTTGGCCAGGTCTTTATGCCAATCATGTTGATTAAGTAAATAACCGTCGTCATCAAACTTAGTAGTCGAGGTTTTGCTTGTTCTTGGCTGTATATTGCTGATTGTAATCATGATATTTGTTTTAGATGTTTTTGTGTTTAGGTATAATCGAATGCAGTGTTATTTGAGTTTGTTCATTTGTACTGGTAGGTGGTATCGTAAATTTTGCTATTTATTGTTTCAATGGCTGTCGATTTCTTTCAAAAATTCGAAATGATAAAGCAGGTGTATGTTCGAGTTTTTAAGTATGTAAAAGATGTGTATTGCCTTATACCTACCCACATAGCAATATATATGCCATCAGTGTGTCTTAATAATAAAACTAATAAAAACATATGATTAGTTGTTTTGCATTTTGTTTTATAAGCTTTAATTGTATAGCGCCTAGGCATGTTATATCCCTAAATGGATAGTTGCTTACCATTGTGGATATTCCTGATGTGTATAGATGTTAGGATAAATAAAACTTGATGAGAAACGTTCGTGCAAGATGAGTTAACAATAAGTATAAGAATATTACTTTGGGTAATACCTGTCATTTATGCCATTACGCTGCACGAGGTCGCACACGGTGCTATGGCGTATTATTTTGGTGACAGCACGGCAAAGGACGCTGGGCGTTTAAGTATTAATCCGCTCAAGCATGTTGATCCTATAGGCTCTATTGCGGTGCCCGCTTTTTACTCTTGTTTAGTGGTTTTATCTTTGGCTGGGCTAAGCCTGTTCCTGTCAATCAAAATAATCTTGTTGCTCGCAAGCGGAATATGATTCTTGTTGCTGTCGCCGGGCCTGCCGCCAATCTTGTTATGTCATTGTTCTGGGCATTAATAATGAAGTTGGGTTATATGTTTGCCAGTATCCATACGGATATTGGTCTGGCGCTAATTTATATGGGTGCTGCTGGTATTTTTATCAATGCGGCGGTGATGATGTTGAATTTATTACCGTTTCCGCCCTTAGACGGTGGCCGTATTTTAATTGGTCTATTACCGATACGTTACGCTCGTATGCTAAGTGCTATAGAACCCTGGGGTTTTTTTATATTGGTATTAATGATAGTTACTGGCCTGGTAGCGAAAGTTGTCTGGCCGATGATGGTAGTAGAGATGGCAGCAGTCACTTATTTACTAGATACCCCAGCAGGATTACTGATTAACGCTTTGCGCGTCTTGTTGGGAGATGCTGGTCTAGCGTAGTAATGGTTATATTGTCATTTCGAGCAGAGAGAGAAATCTTTTTGCTACTAGGGGTAAGATTGCTCCCTCGGGTCGAAATGACAGTTAGTCAGGGCAGGCTACATTGTAAGGAACTAGCAGCAATATTCAGAAAAAGTACGCATTATGATGTTGTTATTGGATATGAATGCGTAAATAGAAGAGCTATGAATTGCTGACAGACAGTTTTCTTATTAGCGTTATTTTGTTAACGCCATAAATATTTTTGGTAACTGTTCGGGTAATTTATCAACGTGGTCGATGACGTTGAAATGAGAGCCAAAAATATCTTGTACGTAATCGTCGGCATGGGGGTCAAGGTTGATGCAGAAGGTGTAAATACCATCTTTGCGTAATTCCTGAACGGCTTTATGCGCATCCTGAATCAACAGTTGAGGATCATCTTTGTCGACATCGACATCGGCTGGTTCACCATCGGTTAGTACCAATAATAATTTTTTATCGGTTTGCTGCTGGC
>JAESSQ010000274.1 GCA_016764035.1 Gammaproteobacteria bacterium | reverse complement strand
TGTAAAACGCATACCAGCCAGAAACAGATAAAGCCGTCTATACTACGGTAAGAAAACACATTTACAGACAATATAACAAGGTAATACTATGGCTACAATCCTCGTCGTCGATGATTCTCCCACGATTCTATCGGGCACGACTAAAATATTACAAGCAGCGGGGTATGAAGTGATTCAAGCTGAAAATGGTGCAGACGGCATTCAAAAAGCAATGAATGACAACCCTGATTTAATACTTATGGATGTGGTCATGCCAGAGATGAATGGTTTTCAGGCAACAAGGTCAATTACTACTAATCCCGACACAAAACATATCCCGGTCATCATGCTTACCACTAAAGACCAGGAAACCGATAAAGTATGGGCCAAACGCCAGGGCGCAAGCGATTATGTCATTAAGCCACCCAAACCTGAAGAACTATTAAACAAAATAAAAAGTCTAATAAAGGCTTGAGACTACGTAGATATCAACAATATTAGGCTTTTACATCCAGTAATGTGCCTAATGCATTATCCAGCGCTTTTACCACCTGCATAGAAGCTTGTATCTGTACAACACTCGCCTTCAAGTCTACGACAGACTCAAGCAATGAGCGCTGGCTATTAAAATCACCTGTGGTTGCATTTGCAATTTGACTGGCATTATCTTGTAGACGTTCAAAACCATTTCGAACACCCGATAAAGCACTGTTAAAACCCGATGATATGAGCATATAAAATCTCCAATAAATAGGCGACTTCTACATTATCGACAACAAGCGTTGATACTTTAGGCTTCTTACCTAATCGATATTACATGGCGGTGATTTTTTGTTTCGCACATCGGCTACATTGATAAACGGTGACCAATTTTCCTTGTTTCACGTCAAACTTTCTTGCCGTAAGTATTTTCCACTTATGAAAACCACTTCGACAAAGTGATTTTCCTTTGTGCTTTTGTGCAGGTGTTTTTCTTTTGAATGTGAGAATATCAGCCATGGCGTAAAGCTCATTAAATACTAAAAATAAAGAATAATATATAGAATACATATTATGGGTACAAGTCTAGCGAAAACCCTAGTACAATCGCGCACCTGGCTTTTTTATGATCAAACATTGACGTTTGCTCTCATACCCACTTACACATTAATTATTACCCGGAGAAAGACCGATGGCAATTGAACAAACAATTTCAATCATCAAACCTGACGCAGTAGCAAAAAATGTCATTGGCGAGATTTATTCTCGTTTTGAAAAAGGCGGCCTTAAAATAGTTGCCGCTAAAATGTTGCACTTGTCACAGGAAAAAGCCGAAGGTTTTTATGCGATACATAAAGAACGTCCTTTTTACAAAGATCTTGTTGCATTCATGACTTCTGGTCCCGTCATGGTACAAGTTCTTGAAGGCGAAAACGCTATTGCAAAACACCGTGACATCATGGGCGCAACGAACCCTGCTGATGCTGCACCAGGCACTATTCGCGCTGACTTTGCTGACTCCATCGATGAAAATGCTGTGCATGGTTCTGATGCACCTGAAACAGCAAAAAATGAAATAGCCTATTTCTTTACAGCTGACGAAGTCTGCCCAAGAACCCGATAATTTCATCAAAGATATCTCTATCAAAAATTAAGGGGCCGCTGACAATACCTATTGTCAGCGGCCCTTTTATTTGTCTTACCGCTTAATAAAAGTAAAAAATCTACGCACACTGTCAATATATTTAACAATATAATCATTTTCGAAATCATGTAATTTCACAAGCCATTGATAATGCTACATCAATTGAATATGGCTTAAAACTTGCTCTCATTTAAATAATAAATATATGTGACGGATAAGTTATTTGTATTTCACACGTTAGCTGAATTCAGGTAACTTATAAGATGTCACCCATTACATAACGAGGCAAAGATACGCCATTTTTATCGTGATTACAGACAAAGCTATCATTTATGCGGTTGCAATCAATCTAGTCTGCCTGTTTTTTTCAGGACAGACAGCTGCGTATCAACCCAATAGTACGCAACAACTTGAAAACACCTACAACCTCGACACCACGTCACTTTCTCAATTGTATAGTTCGTCAACCGATGATATCTGGCTTCAAAATGAACGTCTTAACGATAAAGCCAATGCGGCTTTAGAATTCATTTCACTATCAGTCAACCACGGCCTAAATCCCAATGACTACCACCACGATTTATTACACCGTATTGACCCTACACATCAGAATTTAGGCGACACATCCAATGCCCAGCTTTTCGACCTTATGCTTAGCGATGGCCTACTGAAACTGATACACGATATTGCTACCGGACGACTCGACCCGAATATTGTTGACCCTAAATGGTCGATTCCAAGAGCACCTTTCAATGCCATTACTTTTCTACAGCAAGCACTGACTTCAGAAAATTTTAAAGATAGCCTGCTTTCTCTGATTCCAGTTTCTGCTCAATACCAACAACTTATTGTTGCCGCGAAACGTTATCAATTGTATGTCGACCATGGTGGTTGGTTTAACGTGCCTCGTACGCTCAAGTTACGGCCTGAGGTATTCCACCCAAGTATTCCCAGTATTCGTAATCGCTTAGCTATTGAGGACGCTACCTTAAATGTGGTCAATATACGCCAACCTAATTATTACGAAGAAAAACTGGTGCATGCTGTTAAAAAATTTCAGCGACGCCATAGCCTACATGCGGATGGCATTATCGGCCCAGCGACAATTCGCGAAATGAATGTGTCGGCGGCCGATCGATTACAGCAAATTAACATCAATTTAGAACGATTACGCTGGTTACCAGATAATCTTGGCAAACGCTATATCATGGTGAATCTAGCCAATTATCGATTAACCGCTGTCGAAAATGACAAAGTTAAATTAAACATGCGTGTTATCGTCGGCAAAGCCAAACGATCCACACCAAGCTTTAGCAGTAAAATTACGCACATCGTACTTAATCCACGTTGGTATATACCGAATAAGCTTGCTCGCCTGGATTTGCTTCCCAAACAACAAAACAACCCTAATTATTTTGACCGCTACAATATTCGTGTTTTCAATACCGAAAATGGCAAAAAGACACAGATTGATCCGGATACCGTCGACTGGAAAACGGTATCTCGCCAACGTTTTCCTTATTCACTGGTTCAAGATCCTGGTAAACACAATGCCCTGGGGCGTTTGAAATTCATCGTGCCAAATCCATGGCGAATTTATCTACACGACACACCGTCCAAAAGCTTATTTAATCGAAATGAACGAAATTTCAGCTCGGGTTGTATTCGAGTAGAAGATCCCTTTGCGTTGGCTGACTTTAGCCTGCGAGGAAACCAATCGAATTCGCCAGCATTAAAAACACTAACCACTGACAGTTACAGTACAAAACTTGAACAACCATTATCTGTCTATGCGGTATACGCTACCGTCTGGCTTCATGATAATGAAATAGTTTTTTCACCTGACAATTACAAACGTGATCAAAAAATGGCCAGTTATCTCTAGTAGACTGTAAGAAAATCTCAGATTTATCGCTATTATCGGCTATAATCCTGCCGTAACAAATTTTTTAGATAGATATCTGAGCGTACTGAATGCCTTTCACGTTAGACCAGCCACAACAAAAAACCAACAATACAAACTTTGCCCGCCGCCGATTTTTACAATTTGGCGTTGCTGCCGCTGGTACGCTACTGCTACCAAATGCCTATGGTAAAACTCTGGCCAACACCACAACAGCAGCAGAGCGCAAACTCTCACTGGTAAATTTACATACTGGCGAAAGCATTAACGCAACCTATTGGGCTGACGGGAAACTCCAGGCGGATGAACTAGCGGCTATTAACCGCATTTTACGAGATCATCGCACCAACGATATCCACCCCATGGATACCAAACTACTTGATTTACTGAATACGCTGCAACAAACAATGAATAGCGAACAAACGTTTCAGGTGATTTCCGGCTTTCGCTCAGCTAAATCCAATGCGGCACTCAGTAAAAAAAGCAACGGCGTTGCCAAAAAAAGCTTACATATGCAAGGTAAAGCTATTGATATTCGTTTACCAGGCTGTCAATTATCTGACCTACGCAAAGCCGCGATTAACTGCCAGGCCGGTGGCGTTGGTTATTATCCAAATTCCAATTTCATTCACATTGATACTGGTAACGTTCGTCGCTGGGGCTAATACTGCTTATTGACTGGAACAATTACCCGTTAACAGTCATAAAAAATCTATCGTTCCTGCTACTTCTTTTCTAACAGTAAATTACCAACATTATCGACCACCGCCACCCAATCAGGGGCTAACCAGGTTGTCGAGCACGTTTCGGTAATTAATGCGGGACCTTTAATCTGCTGCCCTACGTTTAGTCCAGCGCGATTAAGGACCACAACAGCACCATTAGTAGTAGGCATAACAGCGGCATCTTCTTTTAATGTTTCCGTTGTTCGCCATTCTGGTAACACAAATGACTGTTTTTTCTCAACAACACGCGCACGTATATTCACTAATTCGATGGCAATATCCAGCCGATGACCATAGTTTTTTTCGTGTTTATTATGAAAAGCATCAGCAACATCATGCAATCCAGACCATGGCAGATTGAGCGCATTACTTTGCCCCTGATAACGCACATCGATACTTCGTGTGGTTATTATTTTGTCGTTTTCAGAAACCGGTGCATTCGACTGAAGTTCATCTGTTGCCAGCGTCACCATTTCAGAAAAAAGTCTGCTAATACTTTTTTCATTACATTTCTGCAGACGTTTATTTATGGTACGTGAACGCTCATGGCTCGCATCAGCCGCCAGCATACCTAATGCTGACAATATTCCGGCATTGACCGGCACCAGCGCCCTGGCCATGTCGAGCTCTTCGGCCAAAGCGCACACATGCAAGCCGCCAGCACCACCAAAAGAAACCAATGTAAAATCTTTCGGATCTTCACCACGCTCGACCGACATTACACGAAGCGCGCGAACCATGTGATCGTTAACAACCTCAATCACCCCAGCCGCAGCTTGCTCGACACTTACGGGAGCTGCTTTGGTCGACAAGGTGTCGGCAATAACGTTAATGGCAGTAATGGCAGATTCTTTATCAAGCGCCATATGACCACCAAGAAATGATTCTGGCAGCAATCGCCCTAAGACCACATTGGCATCGGTCACCGTCGCTCGTTCACCGCCTTTACCATAGCAGGCAGGTCCAGGATCAGCACCGGCAGACGCAGGCCCGACGAGTAATAAACCACCGGCATCCACCTGCACTATCGAACCGCCACCAGCGCCTATGGTATGCATATCGACCATAGGCACAGCCACAGGATAACCACCCACCTTTGCACCGGTGGTAAAACCAATCTCGCCATCGATGATAGAAATATCCGTCGACGTGCCCCCCATATCAAAGGACAATATTTTTTTAATCGATGAGGCAGCGGCCACTACCTGCGCGCCTTTGAGACCGCCCGCCGGACCTGATAATAAAAGATTAACCGGATACTGCCCTGCTCGCTTTGCACTTGTCGTGCCACCCGAGCTCTGCATTATAGAGAGCGCACAACCTGGCAATTTATTTGCCAATCGGCATAAATAACCCTGCATTAGCGGCCCAACCTTGGCATTAAGCGTGGTGGTCATGCCGCGTTCAAATTCTTTATATTCTGGCAGTACGTCAGAAGAACGACTGATGAAAATATTTTCCAACAGCTCATTATTACGAATTGCCTGCTCAATTTTTTTCTCTTCACTATCATCAAAAAAAGAAAACAACAGGTTGATAGCGACAGCTTGTGGCGCCAGTGATTCCAACAATGTCATCAGTGCCGACAACTTTTTCTCATCCAGCTTTTGTAAGTGCTCAGCTTGTGCGTTCATGCGTGAGTTTACTTCGATACATAACGCTGGCTCGATCAGTGGCGGTTTTTTTATCGGTGCTAAATCATACAGATATTCACGCGCTTGCCTACCAATGCTAAGCACATCCGCCAAACCTTGGTTAGTGATATAAGCAGTGCGCACACCTTTACCTTCAAGCACGGCGTTGGTAGCCACCGTCGAACCATGCACCATGGTTAGCTGACTAACAGTAACACTCATGTCGGCGATGCCTTGTAAAATAGCTTTTTCCGGTGCTTTCGGTGTCGACAACACCTTGTGGATACGAATCGCTTTAGAGTCGTCATCGAATAAAATAAAATCTGTAAAGGTACCGCCAGTATCGACGCCGAGGAATTTAGCCATGGGTGGTATTGTATACAAATTTATAAAGAAAACAGCTTGAACCGCAGAGGCACAGAGACGCAGAGAAAGTTTTCTTTTTGTTTGACTGCGCTGTAGGCGCAACCAACGCATGAAACCTCTGTGTCTCTGTGTCTCTGCGGTAAAAATTCTTTTAACCTTTTCCCTTGCAAGCTACTGTAATTCAGTAATAATAACGACCCATGTCATCACTTATATCGGTAACCAATCTAACTCGTCGCTACGGTGACGTGTGCGCGGTGAATAATATAAGTTTTGAGCTTGCTGCGGGGGACATACTGGGCTTTCTTGGCCCAAATGGCGCGGGTAAATCATCCACCATGCAGATATTAAGTGGCAACCTTGCCCCCACTCTGGGTGAAATAAGCATCAATGGTATCGATTTATCAGCGCAACCGAAAACAGCAAAAGCCTCACTCGGCTACCTGCCCGAGAACCCACCACTCTATAAAGAAATGACCGTGACAGAATACCTGACGTTTTGTGCGCGTCTACATAAGGTCAAAAAGCAACAACTTGTGGCTGTGTGTGATTTGGCCATTGAACGCTGTGGACTTGGCGATGTAGGTAAACGTTTAATTCAAAACTTGTCAAAAGGCTATCAACAACGCGTCGGCATCGCGCAGGCTATTTTACACTCGCCGCCGGTCATTATTCTTGACGAACCAACCGTGGGACTTGATCCAATTCAAATTCTGGAAATTCGAACACTGATTAAAACACTGGGCGAAAACCATGGCATTATTTTATGCACACATATATTGCCCGAAGTTCAGGCCGTCTGTAATCGGGTACAAATTATGAATGCCGGCGAACTCGTCTATCGTGCCGACACTGTTGAAGGGTTTAGCCGACAGTCATCAAAATATGAAATAACCTTATCGTCAAACGTAACCTTGGACACACTTAATAGTCACGCTGTGTTCAGCTTTGTCGAAAAAATAACCAGTAATCAGTTTATCGTAGACAGTGATATGAGCGCCGATAAACTCATCGAATATATCGTCAGTCAACAATGGGGCTTATCGACGTTTGCACAACACCAAACATCACTGGAACAAATATTTATCGACCTGACCTTAGCGGATACCAAGGTAGAAGATAAGGCGGAGGCGAGCGTGGCGTGATATTACTTATCGCAAAACGTGAACTTCGAAGTTTGTTCACCTCACCATTGGCCTGGGTAATCCTTGCTGTTGTTCAAATCATTTTGGCATGGTCTTTTTTCTCGTCACTCGATATATTTTTTAGCATTCAAAAAGAATTAAGTACGCTACAAAATGCACCCGGGGTAACCGATTTAGTAGTTTCACCTTTATTCGAAGTCGCCAGCATCGTGTTATTAATGGTTATACCTTTACTAACCATGCGTTTAATCAGTGAAGAAAAACGTAACAAAACCATCAGCCTGTTGTACAGCGCACCGGTCAGCATCAGTGAAATCATCATCGGAAAATATCTAGGTTTATTGTTTTTTCTTGTCATGCTTTTGCTAATGATAATGCTGATGCCACTTTCTTTGTTGATGGGAACAGAGCTTGATATGGCGAAAGTTTTTTCTGGTGCTTTAGGTTTGTTTCTCACACTGGCAGCTTTCAGTTCAGCAGGCCTTTATCTGTCGTCGTTAACGGATAACCCAATGATTGCTGCGGTAAGTACCTTCGGTCTTTTACTTTTATTATGGATGCTAAATGTCAACAGTGGTTCAGCAACGGATAACAGCAATGTGCTGGCATACTTGTCTTTGCATTCGCACTTCACCACCTTATTACGTGGCATCGTTAATACACGAGATATCGCATACTTTCTGTTATTTATCGCCGGCTTCATCACTCTTGCAATAAGACAATTAGAAACACAGCGCTTACAGTCATAATGAAACTATCCGCTCAAACACGTTTTCAACTGACTCTGCAAAAATTTATATTTTTGTTTTTGTTTATGGCTAGTCTAGGTATGCTTGCGTGGATAAGTCATCATTACAGTTATCAGTTCGATCTAACAGCCAACCAGCGACATTCTTTATCGCCTAACAGTGTCGACTTACTCCAGGTACTGGATAAGCGCATCACTATAAATGCCTACACCACTGACGACGTTACTAAAAAAGCCGTCGATGAAATCATCCGTCGTTACCATCAAATAAAATCTGATTTTGATGTGCGTTATTTAAACCCGGATATCGACATCGAACAGGCACAGATAGACGGCATTGTCATGAATAAGCCTTTTGCTTTTGTCATTTATTACAACGGTCGCATGGAACATATCGATTCATTAAGCGAGCAGGCGATTAGCAATGCCTTACTTCGCCTGAACCGACGAGATAATCAACTGCTTGTTTTTTTAAGCGGCCATGGCGAGCGCGATTTAATAGCTACTGACAACCGCTCGTATTCAAAACTTGGCCAACAACTTATCGGCAAAGGGTTTAATCTACAAACGATTAATCTTTTAGAAAACAAAATACCCGAACAGACAAAACTACTGGTCATCGCCGCGCCTAACCATCCCTACCTTGAAGGCGAACTCGATAAGCTAAACCAGTATATTTCACGAGGCGGCAATCTATTGTGGCTAGCTGACCCCAGCACTGACGACCTGTTCGGCTTAAAAAGTCTTGCTACCTCGCTCGGCTTACAATTGCAGAGTGGTGTTATCGTCGACAATAATACCGACCTAAGAAAAACGTTAAACATACAGCACCCGGCCATTATTCCCGTCACCGAATATTTTCCACATATTATAACCAACACACTTCGCTACAATACGCTGTTTCCACTATCGCGCGGCATCAGCCCATTAAGCAACGAAAACACCATCAATGACTGGCAAACCGAAGCACTGTTTAGCTCTTTTGGTAAAAGCTGGTCCGAAACAAACGGTATTAGCGAAGAGATGGTATTTGATTCCAACGCCGGCGATATTGCTGGCCCTATCACTATCGCTGTTGCATTACACCGTAAGCATACGCCAGGCAATGCTGACCAGTCATCGCTATCAGCATCACAACGTATCGTCGTTATTGGTGACAGCGATTTCCTTTCCAATACGTATCTTGGCGCTGGCGCAAATTTAACGCTAGGTTTAAATATATTTAACTGGTTAATCGGCGATGACGATTTTATTTCCGTTGATGTCAGACCATCACCTGACACCCGATTGGTATTAAACGATACACAACTTATGCTTATCGGCTTTGGCTTTTTTTTAGTCTTACCTATTATTTTATTGGCTACCGGTTTCAGTATTTGGTACAAACGCAAAAACAGATAATAACGGATACTTAAAACCTCCTATCATCATGACTTCCATGTCTAAAAAAAATAGTCTTAATCTTTTTCTGCTACTCATCGTTGCCATGCTTATTGGTATTATTTATTTCAGCGAGAACGAAAGCAGCGAACTGGAACGATTGTCAACGATAGACATAACATCGATTAAAACTATCATCATTCAGCGCAAGGGCAATAACACCGTCATCAATAAACAAACGGCAACTGATTGGATGATAAAACAACCCATCGACATCGCTGCCAATAAATTTCGCATTAACTCTATACTGAAAATTATTAACGCGCCGGTGCACAGTCGCTATGCTATTAATACTATTAACCTAGTATCTATCGGCCTCGATAATTCAGCAACAACTATCTCACTCAACGGTCACCTTATCGAGTTTGGTATCATCAACCCGGTCACCAATCTGCGTTATGTCAAATTCAAAAACATGATCTACACCATCGAGGACGTTTATTATCCGCTGATAAACTCACATTTTGGCACCCTGGTGTCGTTCAAACTACTGCCTGCTAACAATAAAGTAAGCAAACTTATTCTTCTCAACCAGACTATTGCCAAAGATGATAACGGTTTGTGGCAGAGTAATATCAGCATCACGGCTGACAACATTATTAAAACCATCGACCACTGGCAAACCATACAAGCCTTCGGCGTACATGCTTACCTGAAACGCAAAATTCTCGGTGAAGTGTTTGTCTACACCGATAAACAACAAGAGCCCATCAGTTATGTCATTACAGATATCGACCCCTGGCTTATTCTTGCCCGGCCTGAGTTAGGACTTGAGTACCATCTAGACCTCGACGCTTATGAGCAACTAATCACAGCTAAGTAATTTGCCCCGTCTAATAACTACTGTGAAAACATTTTTGCCCGTATAATACAAACCACATAATAATTTACGAGACATAACAATGGCATCAAATAAAGGCTTTGGCTGGGACGGATTTCTACTGCGTTTTGTTTTCGCGATTATTGTTGTTTTCGCCACTTATAATCCTGAAGGCGTTTCTTATTACCACTGGATTTCCGAAACACTGCCCGAGTTTAGTGTTATAAAAGCCTTCCTCGGTGTGATCTTGCTTATCGCATGGATTATTCTTATTCGCGCAACCTTAGGCTCATTAGGTGTTATAGGTATACTGCTCGCCGCTGCTTTTTTTGGTCTTGCCATCTGGCTTATTATTGATGTATTGGGGTTGTCGACAGATAACTTCCGCGTTATCAGTTACATCATCGAGATAATGCTTGCCAGTGTTTTAAGTATCGGTGTTTCATGGTCGCATGTACGCCGTCGTATCAGTGGCCAGGTTGATACCGATGAGCTCGATAGAAATGGTTAATGCTAAGCACGTAAACCGCTAGTAAGCGACTATGCCAGAATTACCCGAAGTTGAAACCAGCCGTCGTGGCATCGAGCCGCACTTACTCAACAAAAAAATAAAAAACATAACCATCCGCCAACATAAGTTGCGCTGGCCTATCCCCAACAACTTACCTGAGCTTGCCACGGGGAAAATAATACGCGCAATATCTCGACGTGCTAAATATATTTTTATTGAACTCGATAACGGCACCATCATTATTCATTTAGGCATGTCCGGTAGTTTGAGAATTTGCAGCCACAAAACACCAGCGGAAAAACATGACCATATAGATATACAGGTTTCAAACCAAGTAATATTACGC
>JAESSQ010000273.1 GCA_016764035.1 Gammaproteobacteria bacterium | reverse complement strand
GTTTGCTGACTGACACTCCGTACCAATACATAATGTTGGTTCACCACCTTTGGTAATAATAACATTAGGTGATGGCGGAATACCTTCCTTGCTCAATGCTACGTGACGATCTGGTTGTACATCACCGCTACTTGGATAGGCTGCAGACGCATCGAGAACATCGAGAAAGAACACCTTACCTGAACCCGAGCTATCTTTTGAGCAATTACTTGACGCCAGGCTTGGGTCATCGGGTATATAAGTTGTTACGATAAGCGTACCTTCAATAAATAGCGCTTCAGATAAACCTTTTTCACCGACATAATTTGCCGCGACCGTTTCATCATCCAGTTTTATAAACCAGCCATCACTGCTATCCAGGCCAGATAATGCCGCCGCATTTTGCGTACTATTACCATCACCCGCAACAAGATTTAACGTCGCATCGAATAGATCAGATTCTGTTAATGTTGTGTAACCACCCGATGGCGGCGTATAGACATCATTATCTTTTAACAGGTAAATACGATCTTCTATCGTCGTATTCAACGGATGCGCACGATAACCCGAAGCTATACCTATTGCTAAATAAGCCGCCTTGCCTCTTTCTGCAATTAACGCTACATCTGGAGGATAATAAAAACGACGCGCATTGGCACTGCCCGTACTCGCCAAATCTGCAACACGTCCACCGGTGACTGAGCTCGCCAATGCGCCATTATTGTCATTGTCAATATCAAAGCGGAACATCTGACCACCCATATCGACAACATACATACGATCCGTCAAACCATCGCCCGTAAGGTCAAGCGGTTTAACTCTCGCTGGCACACTGTAATCCATATCAGAAAGCACTGTTGTACCACCGGGGCCTGCTGACCAAAGCAACTGACCACTTTCGGCATCAGCTATAAACACCGCGTTACCGATAGAATCAGGTGTTCGCACGGTTACGTTATCTTGATTGGTATCATAACCACCACCAAAGATTAATACTGTTTTTTCAACGCTACCATCTTTGATCTTTTCAACATTAATACTTGACCATGTCTGCGCCAACGCAGCGTAATCACCGGTGCCGCCTTTAATGATCCAGCGTAGTTTAGGTGTGTTTCGATCAGTAACATCAACGGAATAGATGTCTTTACCACCACGACGCATACCGATATATAAATAAACGTGCTCACCTGCACCACTGATTATTCCATCTTCGTTAACATCATTCACCCAGGCAACAACATTACCGTCTAGACCATACGTTTTAGAACCCGTTGTATCATTCATTACGGTATCTAAATTAGGTAATAACTCCTGAGGTATAAAGGAAAATATCTCGGAGCCATCCGTAACATCAATCGCATGCAAGTAACCATCATTCGTCGCCATGTAAGCCACCAAATCAGGAGACGCTTCTGTACCACCATAAATAACTAAAGCAGGTTCAGAGTGTAGCGGATCACCCATATCCCGACGTGCTTCCGCGGTATTACTGTCGCCATCAAAGTCCTTAACATCGATACCTTCTGCCCAGTCTATTACCGCATCTCTTAAAGGAAAGCCTGCAGAAAACTCAACACCTGCCGCCACGCCTAACATGCCTTCCGTAATAGCGGTGTTTGTCTTGGTAACACGATTTACCGATGCCGTTAGATTACCCACAGACGCGCTTAGAGGTGTAAGCACACCATTGGTACTGGTATAAGAACTGGTGTAAGTATAAACATTACGACCGAGTGCAAACTCATTGGCCGCGCCACCTGCCGTCACATCATTGCCATCGTCAGCACCGTCTGTCCAAAAACTTCTAGCCGTGTCCGTAAAGAAACCTGTATTACTGTCTACGGCAACTACACCTAGCGAATCAACAATTCTAGGCACAACTTGCGTTGCATCATTTGGGTCGGCTATAAACGCTAATTTATATTTTTTCAGGTTACCATCCCAATGTGGACTCAGCTTTGGTTGAAATAAAGTAAAAAACAGATCATCAAGATGCGTAGCGCGATTAAACGCATTGACCGAAACAGCAGGAGAAGAGAACGAGGTATCAACTTCGTAAACAGAGGCAAATACCTCATTTAATACATCCGTTAACGATGCTGCATCTTCTGCCAAATATCGCTTGCCGCTACCTGTAGCAAGAAAACTCTCATTTGCTGTGTCCAATAACAACTGATTATCAATAGCGAAACCGATAGTAAAGGTCGACACAAACTGATCACCGGTAACACTTGTGCTTTGGTCATTAGTACCAATTGATTTAGCAATTTCATCAAGACAATTACCCGTGCAGTTACCGATAGCAGACGTAGTACTGTTTAAATTTGCACGCCGCGTAGAATTTAAAGAATCACCTGTAGGATCACCGTCAGTTAAGATAATGGCGTAATTTTTCTGACATTCATCAACAATAGGTGACTTATAACTAGACCCTGTTTTTGAGTCACTGACACTATTAAATGGCGACGAGCCATTACCATAGTCAACCGCTCTACCCTGAAAGTATAATGCTGCTTCATAAAATGATTCTGACAAGGGCGTGCCGCCAGATGCCGTCATCGCATCAACATCATCTTTTAGCTCTTGAGCGTGAGCAGCGTTGTCAACGCTCTCGACTGGCGTTGCAATCATGCCGCCATTACTAGAACTATCAAAACGCATCAGGCCAACATTGATACCCGATAAAGAATCAATAAGATCTTTTATTGCTTGCTGCATTACAGATATACGTGTACCTGCGTTTGTTACCGGCGCAGTAATTAAGTAATTAGCATAGCGACCGGTATGTAGTGTCGCACCAAAACCACGAGACGCCCAGTCTATCTCATCACTCTGAGAACTTGACCAGGCAGAACCCGATTGTGAGGCCCAGGTCAACGAACTACTCGATGTTTCACCATGTACGCCCTGATCCGATTCACACTCAACAAAGTCATCTTCGTCGTCCGACGTAATACTATTACTCCATGCACCGCTTCTATATTGTGAAAAACGCTCTGTCGCATAACCAACTGTTTCAATATCATTTGCTGCGTCACAAACAAACTCACTTAACTCTACTTGAGACAACTGATCAGGCGTGCCATAAAATTGCGAATAAAACCCGTTGCAATGAATCCAGGCATAAAAACCACCGTACGGTAAAATATAGGCACGATCATCTTTAAAACAGCCGCCACCACTAGAATAATCGACACTTGAATCAAATGGTGGTCGCGTCAATACCGAACTACCCATACTACCGGAGGTATCGAGTATGAGTAACACATTAGGCTGCGATGTTGTGGATGCTGCGGTGGTACCTGCTGTGGTATAAATTTCAATATCTTCAGCTACTGCGGGAACCGCAACCAGCATTCCATAGACCATGCTAAACAACATGATTTTAAATTTATTTGGAAGTTTTAACATATTATATTCCTCAACCTAACTGACAATGCCCCTTTGTTACATGGGCCTTGTACAGAAGTTTGTGTTAATGGTTTAGCATCTCTAGCAAAATTACATTCACTTTTTTATATTTGCACTACGCAGCTTTACTACCAACGAATAGCGCTTACATTTTTTGTTTCCAGTTCATAAAAAACCGTTGCAAATCGACCAATACGATTTTTAGCCCTAATTAAAGGCACTTCTATATTATTTTCATAGACTTTGGTTTCTGGGGTAATAATCACTTTAATCGTTTCGCATTCATCACAAACTTTACCTTCTACAAAACCATTTAAATCGCTGCCCAAACTTATTCGCAATGAGGCCGACTCTATGGCATTGGTGGTTTCAACAATGCCTCGCCTAATTTCAAGTTTTTTACCTTCAGGCAAATTAGCTATTGCTGGTAGATCACGTGCAAAAACCACTTGTGTCGTTATCAAGAAAGCCAAGGCCGCCATAATAATTTGCGTAATATTTTTCATAGATCACCTTTCTTATCTTTAATAATCATATTGGTTTATACATTCACTTTATAAATTAACAGGACGCCGAGGGATATCGCACACCCTGCGTTTGTGAAGATGTCGACGTACCTGAAACATTAGAGCCGCTTCCCACTACACGATAAAAACCGTAACTAAAGCCTTTACCCTCTTCCAGGCTGCTACCAATACCCGCCATACAACCTACATAATTTATATTGGCGGTTAAATTTGATGTATTCGCTAATACATGCGTTGCGGTTTGCACCAGTGCAGTATCCGTAACTTGCCAATCAATTAGCAACTCTGCAGGTTGAGAAAGCGTAAATTCCAGCATTGAAACACCACCACCAAAAGCTTTGAGATGATGTTGCGCGTTCGCCGTGGCTTTTAACTCGATGTTTGCACTATTCATCGATGAAATACCGATGACAGTCAATACAGATAAAATCACCAATGCAAGTATCAAAACAAAACCACGTTGACCTCCATGGATGATTCTTTCCAAACCCGGTTGTTGCCGATTATTCATAAATACTCCGTAAAAAACCTATAATAGTTAACTTACAATTGCTTAAGATTACGTAAGTTAACAACGCTGGTAACCATAAAATAACGGAAGCCGTCTGAGCCATAAGAAGCCGCTGGTTTACCCGCAATAGCAAACTGCTTAACACTGGTGACGCCCTGTTGCGTATCGCCACGCATGACTAACCATATTTTTGCTGCATAAACCTTTGTCCAATCGGTCACCTGATTAGGGTCAACATAAGCGTCTATGCTTAGATTTCCCGCTATGTCTACGACATCATCAAGGTCTTCGCCAAATTGCACTTGTAAGTCGACGACTCCAGATATTAAAAGTTGATTTTCTACGGCCGGCCCATTAACCAATGCCGCACGACGCAATGAAGGAATACCATCGCCCGCGGTATCAGTGAAATTACTTATATAGTAAGTATAAGCGCGAAGCATATAATTAGAGGTTATCGTTGAGCTATCACTAGCATTTAATCGCGGCGCTGTACTGCCAACAAATAGTCGTCCATTAATAAAATTGCTACGCACATACATCTGCCCATCAATTAATGCTGCGCCAGATGAGTTTGAGTCAGCATATTTCACTTCTAAGACATCTGTGCCGCTCAGGTAACCTTCAGCGGGTGGTATACAGGTACTGCCATATGGGTTACCTGCTGTGTCGTCAGTTGCAAAAACAGCCTGCGTTAAATCATAAGACCAAACAGGTGCGCCAGCAACCGCGCAATCATCCGTTACCGTCGAAGGCGGCGTATCACCAGTCGATGTTGACACGGTACATAATGTATCCGTCGATTTACAGTCAATCAAACCATCTCTGTTGGTACTTCCCCACATACCAGAATGACGCAAATCATAAGCAATAGTTTCAATGGCAAAGCGTGCATCCGCCGACATATCCATTTGCGCTTCGTTGACTCGTTGTACCTTTCTCGTTGCTGAATGTAATGAAAATGCACCGCTGATAATAATTAAACCAACAACCATCGCGACCAGTAGCTCAATTAACGAAAAACCCTGTGAATAGTTTTTATTTTTCATAAAAATAATCTCTCAATCAATGTGCTTAACAGGGCACACTTGTGCAAATATTTGTCGCCGATGTGAACACTTTACTCACTGCAGCAACACTGTCTTTTGATCGTTCGGACCATGTCACAGCAATAGTAATTGTCGCCATATTCGATGGTGCGACTGCAGGTATCAAAACAATGCTAGTACCTATGTCCGTACCAACAACACCGGGCAATCCTGCCGCTAAATTTTTTCGCCACCAAAACACATCTTCTACCGCCAATGCCGTAGGCGTACATAACGTTGTGCCTCCAGTACAGCCATTATCACTACCTGCACCAGCTGTTGCGTAGGCTGCTAAAGCTAATGCAGATGGATTCGCTCGCATACTTTCAAACAACTCTTCAACTTTCATCATAGCGACCGAACCGTAAACAGACGTTTTACCAACCTTTAATGAAACTGCCTGTAATGAAGCGATACCTAGCATTCCAATAGATAGAATTAAAAAACCCAACAAGGCTTCCAGCAGGGTAAAGCCTTTGCTGCGATTTAATTGTATATTTATATGCTTCATAATTAGCTCTTATGGTATTTATTTAACGCATTAAGGTGCTGAAGGACAAGCTACACTCGATGCATTCGAGGGAGAACGCACACGACCACGCCCGGTAAAACCAAGCACTACCGAGCGAGCATCGGTTACATTGTTACTTGCATCGTATGTACAAACACTAAACACACCCGCCTGCGACACACTGTTGGTATCCTGCGGCAAGCCTCTGGATGTAAAAGTCACCGCTGTGATGGCGCTGGAATCACCTGAAAAAATACCTTCGATAGACAATAAAGGGTCGTTAATACCTTCGTGTACACGTAATAAACAATCCGTATTTAAGGCAACACATGGCGCGCCTGTGCCTAAACGATCTCTGTTTGCATCGATAAAAACTATCCAGCCGTTCTGCCATTTACCGGTACTGGCACAACTAGTACCATCACTGCTCTCACAAATGGAAACGCTGGCATTATTCTTAATGGCTTCGCTTCGCGCTACAGTTAACGCAGCCAGTAAATCATTACTGCTAGCAACCAGTTGATTGCCCTGCACCATTGTTTTTAGTGACGGCAAACCCACCACCAGCAGTATGCCCACGATAGCCATGGTCACAATCAACTCAATCAATGTAAATCCAATATGTTTTTTCATGAGTCTAATTTAAGACTAGATTTTTAGATTTACCAGCATATAGTGACAAGCAGAGGATTATTACGGATAAATGGCAGTTTTTTACCAGATAAGGTGAAATTACAGATGCAACAGCACGCATTTAATGCGCGCTGCTGCATCAACATGAAGTAAACGGACGCGTGTTCGTTAATGCTGCATGATGAATATAGAAGCTTCACAAAGCCGGAATGTCAGACGAAACCACACCGGATCAGCCAACCTCAAACGCCACCCTTATGACCAAAGTTGGTGCCGGAACGCGGGGTCGAACCGCGAACATCGTCGTTACGAGTGACGCGCTCTACCAGTTGGAGCTATTCCGGCTAATTATATCAAGGTAAAGATATTAGCAACTCATCATGCTGTCGTCACTTATCAGTGTGACGCCTGCAAGGTATAAGGCGCCGTGTCGCACCAGGGCTCTCTATTTAACACCACATCTACCATCAATTCGGCAGACGCGGCACCTAGCACGATACCATTTCTAAAATGCCCCGCATGAACATACAAACCTTCTATATCATCATGCTGACATATATAAGGTATACCTTTCTCGGTTCCCGGCCTTAAACCGGCCCATTGTCTTTCCACGGTAAGATCTGCCAGTAATGGAACCAGCTGCACAGCCGCCCGATGCAGCTCTTTTAATGCCGAGGATGAAACTGATTTATCAAAGCCGATTTTTTCCAGTGTGCTACCTGCCAGTATTCGCCCGTCTTTTCGTGGAATAATATAGTGTCCTTTGGACAATACAATTCGCTTTACCAGATCAGGCTCACCTTTGTACATAATCATCTGGCCTTTAACCGGGCTAATATTAACCGATGATTGGGTTACCGAAAATTTCGCAGACCAGGCACCGCTGGCGATAATAACGTTGCCCGTCGAGTAATTTTTTTGCTTTGTTCGCACACCTGTAATTTTATTTTCATCATGCAGTATTTCTTCGACGGCGCAATGCTCATGATAAGGAATTGCCAAATGCTCGAAGGAAGCTTTTAAAGCAATTACAAGCTTTGGGTTTCTTATCTGCAAAATATCGGGCATCCAAATGCCTTTATCTACAACATCACCGACGGTACTTTCAATTTCATGAATACGTTTTTCATCATCAACATAACGCGCATCCACAGACCAATCCTTTGCCCAGCTAACAATCGCTTCACGCTGCACAGCGTCGTCATCAATAACCGTGAACAGGCCGCTGTTAATCAACTCACTGTCTTTGCCAGTTTCTGCAAGCAATGCTTTCGTCAATGACGGGTAAATTTGTTTACTGCGCTCGGCCAGAACGTTTACCGCATCGTCGTAGTCCCAGGGATACAATGGCGAAATGACACCTCCACCCGCCCAGGATGACTCACCGCCCAAGGGGCCTTTTTCCAACAACAACACATCCACACCTTCCAGAAACAACTGACGCGCAGTTAACAGGCCGATTATTCCACCACCAACAACAATACAATCTGGCATATTTTTTATGTTGAGGGCGAGGTTATTGACTGTTCAGGTGCTTGATTCAAATTGATGGTTTACAGGCACTGTCAAACTTGCACCGACGGATTCGATAATATCAATAATGTTTAAATTGATATTTTCTCGATGCTCAAGATATTCGGCAAAATCTTTCGTTTTAATATAAGAAAAAAATTCAAGTTCCTGTGCATACTCACCAAAATCTATAAAACGAACTCTGGAACTTTCTGCATCGATAAGCTCATATGTGTCGATTAATTCACGGATTTTCAGCAGTACCTGTTTCACCTGATCTGGCGTATTGTTATACGATAACCGTAAACGTGTTCGATATAAAATTTTATCGCGTTGCGTCATGTTTTCTATTTCACCCGAAGCAAATAAGGCATTAGGGATATGCACCACTGTACGCGCAGGTGTGCGCAACTGAGTCGACCGCAAACCAATTTCTTCAACCGCACCCAGGGTGTTTCCGAATTTGCAAAAATCACCTACATGCACCGGTTGCGACGCATAGATCGTAATCGAACCGATTAGATTTTCCAGCGACTTTTGCGCAGCAAGAGCAACCGCAATACCACCAACACCCAGGCCGGCGAGGATAGTTGTCACTTGATAACCCAAGTTATCCATCCAGGTGATCACTGCAAGCAACATAACAATAAGCTTAATTCCGGTTGCTGCAGGCTTCAATAAAACAACCGCATCTTTCTGGCCATTTCGATGCATGCGGTCAGCAAGCCGATAGATAATAAGATCGATAACACCGAGTAAAACCCATAGCACCGCTACAATCAAAAAAGTTCTTGCTTCGAAGAGTGCGCGCGCGACCAGTGAAGGCGCGATCATATGAAACATTGCGCGGAAAAATAATACAGTAATCAAAAATCGAAGCGGCCCAACAACAAATTTTTGCACGCGTTGCTTATTGAAACGCTCGTTTTTTTGCAATATTTTTACAATGAGATACGTAGTAAGCACCGCAATTAAATAACCGGTAAGCAATAAACCCGCAAGCAATACCAACTGCCAGACTTCAAACCCCCATATTATGTAATGCGGAAAAATATGCGATAGTTTGCTGCCGATAACACCGTAACCAAACTCTTTATCAAGCTGCGGAATTAAAGCCACTGTGGCGTTTGAGATTTTCCAGATATAGACACCGTCGCCTCGCGGCACGCGCTGCATTAAAATATCAACGGGGCCAGCTTTCGTTTTCATCGTCGTTATGCGATCACGGTAAGACGGCAGGCCATCATCTTTATGGCCTAATGGATCATCGCTAATATCCATCAGATCAATCACCATCGCACGCTTGGCAACAATGATTAATTTTTTTATGAGTTCAGGGCCATCCAGTTCCTGTTCAATTGAAAACGGCAAGTTCCTCAAATCAAGGTGGTTAACTGCACGCTCATAATCTTTTTCCTTAACTGCCATAGAAAAAGCGATGAGGCTGGAACGAGGGGTGGATCGATTAAATTCATCATAAGGACCCGAGACTGGCGCTTCGGCCAGCTCCTTAAAAACAGCTTCATCCGCCTGTTGCTTTGCAGCTATATCTTTCAATGTTGGGGCATCAGGCAGATCATCTATTGCCGGCGCAATGGTTGATTCTTTTGACTCTGCCTCCGTGGACGATTCAGTTTTTGTTGCAACAGGTTCGCCCGCATATAAAACGCCTGACATCATCAGAGTAATAAGGGCTAATAAAATGCTGGACTGTATTATTTTTTTCATGACATTTTTCCATTTAACGCTGGTCGCATGTGTTTTGCGAATATAGCTTACAAGCCTAATCGCAGAAACTTTTGCCTGAACTTATCACACACGCTCAGCATTTTCTGCGTAATTTCTTTAATAACCTGCTGTTTTATTTTCTACAGATGTTTGCATACCCATTTTTTTCAAAATCGAGCTATTACATGCCCCACACTTTAGTCTGTTTTAAATTGTAACAACTGCAGTACAACGCAAGTAAAAACTGATATAACATAACGCTTTTTATTTCTTTAAAACTAACAGGACGCTGTCAAATGATAAGCCTTACTCTTAATGGTGAAGACATACAACTTGAGGACAATACAAACATAGAACAACTACTACAAAACCTTAGTCTGAAAAACAAACGTCTGGCCGTAGAAATAAACCAACAGATCGTTTCACGCAGCGATTTCAACACGCATGTTTTACAAGATCAGGACAAAGTCGAAATCGTGCAGGCTATCGGTGGCGGCAGTATTGATTGATAAAATAAAAATAACGCTATCCAAAAATTCAGCTACGTTTTATTATGAATACCACGCAATAAATAGTCATCAAAATTAGCCGCATGCTACTGCACGCACTTTAAAATCAAGTACAATGGCGACGCTATATAGCCTTTTCTTAGTCACAAATACTACGGTTTAAAACAATGTCGAATACTTCATCCGATCAGAAGCTGGTTATCGCCGGCACAGCTTATACGTCACGCCTGTTAGTCGGCACCGGCAAATACAAAGACAATGATGAAACACGCCTGGCACTGGAAGCCAGTGGCGCTGAAATAATCACCATTGCTATTCGCCGGACAAACATCGGTCAAAACCCCGACGAGCCCAATTTATTAGACGCCCTACCCCTGGATAAGTACACGCTACTACCCAACACCGCCGGCTGTTACACGGTTGAAGATGCGGTGAGAACCTGCAAGCTTGCTCGCGAACTATTAGGCGGTCACAAACTGGTCAAACTGGAAGTGCTCGGCGACGAAAAAACATTATTTCCTGATGCCATAGAAACACTAAAAGCTGCGCAAATTCTGGTCGATGATGGTTTTGACGTTATGGTTTAAACCAACGATGACCCGCTCATTGCCAAAGAACTGGAAAACATCGGCTGCGTTGCTGTTATGCCACTCGCTGCGCCTATCGGTTCCGGCCTGGGTATACGCAACCCATACAACATTCTAACCATCATCGAAAATGCTAATGTACCGATTCTGGTAGACGCAGGTGTTGGCACGGCTTCCGATGCTGCCATTGCGATGGAGCTGGGTTGCGACGGCATACTGATGAATACCGCGATTGCTGCTGCACAAAAACCAGTACTGATGGCCTCTGCCATGAAAAAAGCTATCGAAGGCGGACGAGAAGCTTACCTGGCCGGTCGCATGCCAAGAAAACGTTTCGCTTCGGCATCATCACCCATTGATGGAACATTTTTCTAGTTGTGCCTACAGAAAAAACACCGAATCAACTGCCTGCTAACGATACTGACACGACACCTAAAACACACAAAACGATAAAAAGTTTTGTTTTACGCCAGGGTCGCGTCACCAGCGCGCAACAATATGCACTGGATAATCACTGGCAAACTTACGGTATAGACTATGCCGAACAACCGTTATCTCTCAACACACTATTTAACAATGACAACGATATTATCGTTGAAATAGGCTTCGGCAATGGCGACTCGCTACTGCAGCAAGCAAAAAATCAGCCCGAATTTAATTTTATTGGCATAGAAGTACACGGCCCTGGTGTCGGTCATTTACTGCATTATGCTCACAACGATGCTGTGCATAACATAAAAATTATTCGTCACGACGCCGTCGACGTATTCACTCATCAACTGACAGACAATAGCCTGCAACGGATACAACTGTTTTTTCCTGATCCGTGGCAGAAAAAACGTCATCATAAACGACGAATCATCAAACCTGACTTTATCGAGCTTATACACCGTCGATTAAAACCCGGCGGCTGCTTCCATATGGCCACGGACTGGCAACATTACGCCCGACAAATGCTGACACAAATGGATGCGGCAGCAGGTTTTGAAAACACCGCGGGCATTGGTAAGTACTCACAAACCAAGGCTGCGCGTTGTAAAACAAAATTTGAACGCCGTGGCCTCAAATTAGGCCATGGTGTTTGGGACTTGATCTACAGAAAACAGACAATGTAAAAACCCTCTGTTTCGTACTCCTCGCCATAGGACTCCCTAGGATATTTGCCGAAAAAAGGATACAATAGCATTCGTTTTTTCAGCACAGCTCCTACTAGCTCATCAACATAGCTATTCAATTGCCTGCTGCACAGTATTAATAAATGTAACATTAGGAGAATTACAAATGTCTAAGAAACACCCTATCGTTGTAGTCACCGGTTCATCTGGCGCAGGCACATCTACCGTCAAAAAAGCCTTCGAACATATTTTCCAACGTGAAAAAATCACCCCTGTCATCATCGAAGGTGACAGCTTTCACCGTTTTGATCGCGCAGATATGAAAGTAGCTATGGCCGATGCTGAAAAAGCAGGTGATAGAAATTTCAGTCATTTCGGACAAAAAACTAATTTATTTGCAAAATTAGCAGAAACTTTTGAAGTCTATGGTAAAACTGGCGGTGGTCAAAGACGCTTATACTTACACAGCGACGAAGAAGCCGAACCATATGACGGTTTAAGCCCAGGTCAGTTCACCCCATGGGAAGAAATGCCTTCTGGCTCCGACATTTTATTTTACGAAGGATTACACGGCGGCGTGGTAACTGAAGAAGCCGACGTACCAAAACACGTTGACCTGTTAGTTGGTGTTGTCCCCAGCGTAAACCTTGAGTGGATTCAGAAAATTCACCGTGATAATGCAGAGCGTGGTTATTCAGAAGAAGTTATTGTCGATACCATACTACGTCGTATGCACGACTATGTTAAATACTTAACGCCACAGTTTTCTCGTACTGATATCAATTTCCAACGCGTTGCGACTGTTGATACATCAAACCCTTTCATCGCTCGTGATATTCCAACACCGGATGAAAGTTTTATTGTCATTCGCTTTAAAGATCCAACAAAATTTGGTACCGACTTCCCATACCTGTTAAGCATGATACCAAGCTCTTTCATGTCACGTCGTAACAGTATCGTCGTTCCTGGCGGAAAAATGGGACTAGCGATGGAATTAATTTTGACTCCAATCATTCATAAAATGATTGAAGGATCACATTAAAAAATAAAACCACGTTAATGTTAAAAGAGGCCGGTTTTTACCGGCCTCTTTTTATTTCAGCCGTAACAAAGCATTAACGTCGGCTGTAAGAACATCTAGAACCACTCAAAAACCACAAACAAAATAGTGTGCGTGCAACATAGCAATTTACGCTATACACTACAGTTCATGTCTACCACTGCCCTGATTGACACACACTGCCACCTCGACTTTGAGGTCTTTGACAATGACCGCCCGCTGGTATTGCAACGCGCATCAGATAACAATATAAACACCATCGTCATACCAGGCACCGAAAAAATTTACTGGGAAAGAATTAAAAAGCTTTGCGCACAATACGAATCACTACACGCCTGTTATGGTCTGCACCCTTACTGGATAAACAGCCATGAAAAAAAAGATTTACAACATTTAAATGCATACATAGAAAGCAATCACCCTATTGCGATAGGCGAATGCGGGCTCGACTTTCGACCACATCAAGCCGATAAAAAAACACAACAATATTTTTTTGAAGCAGAACTCGATATCGCAGAAAGCAAACAGCTACCGGTCGTCATCCATTCAGTAAAAGCAACAGAAACGGTTATAAAAACCATCAAACAATACACAAAACTCAGCGGCATGATACACAGCTATTCCGGAAGCTACGAGCAGGCACTGCAACTTATCGAACTGGATTTTTTTATCAGTGTTGGCGGCAGCACCACCTACTATAATGCAAAAAGAATACAAGCCATTATTAAAAAGATTCCATTAGACAGGCTACTGGTAGAAACAGATGCACCTGATCAACCAGACCAGTTAAATAAAGGAAAAAGAAATGAACCAGCCTACCTGATTAACACGGTGAAAAAAATTTCACAGTTAAAACAGATTCCCGTAGCGAAGATTGCACAACAAACAACCATTAATGCTAAACACTTATTTAGGCTTTAAGCACTAACGATTCCAACGAGATTTATCACTTATCTCATTCATGGTGTTTTCAATCCAGCTTGAAACTTCGGTATTTATCTCATCCGCAGTTCGACTTTTAGACGTAATGGCTGGACCAATGACCACATCGATAGTGCCCGGCCATTTTATAAAACTGTGCTTCGGCCAGAACTCACCCGCATTATGCGCTATCGGAATAACTGGATAGCCGCTCTTAGCTGCAAGCAATGCGCCACCGATTTTATACTTATGTGTTTTCCCTGGTGTTGTACGTGTACCTTCCGGAAACAACACCATCCATTTGCCATCATTTAGCTTTGCCGTGCCTTCTTTTATCAATTGCTTGATTGCAGCACGGCCCGCACCACGATCGATTGCGATAGGATCCGTTAGCGCCAGTGCCCAACCAAAAACAGGTATACGCATTAGCTCACGCTTAAACACCCATCGCACGAAAGGCGTAAACGAATGTAACGCCAATGTCTCCCATGTCGATTGATGCTTGCATAAAATAATCGCAGCGTCTGCACCTGTGTTTAAATTTTCAGCACCACGCAACTGATACCTGATTCCACAACAAATTTTCAATAAAAAATTATTCGTATATGACCAAAAACGCGCAAGCTTTAAACGAAAAGACGATGGCGTAAAGAAAAATAAAATAATAAGCAAACCAAACACTAACGTATTTAAAATAAAACCCAGCCAAAAAAAGGATGAGCGAAAAATTAAAATCGGTTTTGATTGCATAATGTAAGAGACTTTTATTGTTTTAATATTGCCGAGACAGCCGCAGCTAAATCATCAAAAACAGGTATTGATTGCGCATCTTCTGCACGTAGAATTTTTTCAGCTTTAACGCCTTTACCTGTTCGTACCAACATGGCTTTGGCTCGCGCATTGCGTGCCGCTTTAATATCTGAAACTGTATCACCGATAAAAATTACGTCAGTCAATGACACATTAAATCGCTGTCCGATATCCAGCAACATCCCCGGCTTGGGTTTTCGGCAATCGCAAGCATCATCTGGTCCATGCGGGCAATAAAAAATAGCATCAATACGACCACCAATCTTAGCTAACAAACCCGTCATTTTTTCATGCATGGCAGTCAACGCCTGAATGTCAAAATAACCCCTGGCCAAACCTGACTGATTGCTAGCAATAACGACTATATAGCCACCATGATTTAATCGTGCAATCGCTTCCAGACTACCTTTAATCGGCACCCATTCTTCAGCACTTTTTATGTAAGCATCTGAATCATGATTAATAACACCGTCGCGATCTAAAATAATGACTTTCATAATATCTCTACATTTTACTGGTGCAGCCGCGATAAATCTGCTGCACGCAAAAAGAGTTGATTCATAGAACTTAGCAATGCAATACGATTATTCTTCACCGCTTCATCATCGGCCATCACCATTACTGAATCAAAAAACACATCTATCGGTTCACGTAAAGACGACAACTTACTCAATGCGTCTTCGTAATCACCTGCATCAAACATGGGTTCTACCGTCAAGCTTAATGCACGTATTTTTTCGTAGAGTATTTTCTCAGCGTCCTCTGATAATAATTTTTCATCAACAGCAACCGAAGTATCTGAAGCCGCTTTTTTCAAAATATTACCTACGCGTTTATTGGCCGCTGCCAGACTTTCTGCTTCCGCCAAATTACGGAAAGCTGTAACCGCTTTAACGCGCTTATCAAAATCATATGGGCGTGGAGGTGACAGTGCAAAAACGGCGTCGAACACATCTGCGGTTACGCTTTGATCAAGATAATAAGCGCGCAGCCTATCTAAAATATAATCAAAAATCTCATGAACAGTTTGATTAGATTTCACCTCATCAATGTTTTTAAAATTCCCGTAATTTCGTCTGTTGATTGCTGTGTCATCTCCGTCTTCGGCGATTAAAATCTGGTGGCTGTATATACATACATAGAGAAAGATAACAGAAACACGCATAGAGAGAGAAAGGGAGGGAG